>CAUUAF010000022.1:0-20364 GCA_963543085.1 uncultured Treponema sp.
ATTTAGATACTTACTGCAAAAAAGTACTTGTGCCAAATGCAGGTATAAAGCAATTAGTTGTAAATTCAGGCTATCCAGAGGAGCGAATTGAGTTGTATTAGATTTTTCATAATATGATGATTATAAAAGTTTTCCTCCTTAAAATTATTTTTCTAAGGAGGGAAACTATTCAATATCCTTGTGATTCAAGAATTTGTTCAACAACCGAGAAGAATTGTCTTTAAAAGATTTTTGTGTGAATAATACAGCATTTTTTGTATTTATCAAGTAAATCTATTGAATGTTTTCAAGTCTGGGTGTAGAATCGTCGTTCAACATTAAAATGAAGGGAATTGTAAAGGGTTATTTTATAATTCCCTTAAAAATTTATTTTAATGAGGAGATACTAAAAAATGAGTTTGTTTACCCCCCCCTGCACATAATACGTATGGAGGGAAAGAAATGAGAAAGAAATATGGTTCTATTCGTACAAAATTATTAATTATCTTCGGTGTTTTAATAACTGTTGCTATTGCTACATTAGGGGCTTTGGCTGTAGGTGTTGCAACAAGAGCCACAAAGGAAAAAGTTACAGCACATTTGATTGACAAAGCAACAGACACAGCAGAGATAGTAGATGGAAGAATTATTGCATTTTTTCAGTTTATTGAAGGAATTGCCAGAGTTCCTATGCTTAGGAGTGATGAATATTCTATTCAAGAAAAAATTGATTATTTGGAAGAAGAAGTAAAATTTAACGATAATATACATGACATTGCAATAATAGAAAAAAATGGGATATTGCATGATGTTGATCAGAGAAATGTTTCTGTTTCTCAAGAAGCATGGTTTCAGGCGACTATGAGAGGTGAAAAGACTATCATGGAGCCTTCTATTTCTCAGCTTGATGGTAAGTTGATAATTAGGTTTGTTGTGCCAATATATGACAATAATAAGAATATTCGTGGAGCATTATCTGCTGTAGCACTTGCGAGTTGGTTGTCTGATTCTATTAGTGATATTGTTGTTGGAAATACAGGTGGTTGTTATTTAATTGATTCAAAAGGAAATGTAATTGCTCATAAAACGGAGAGTCTTGTTGTTAAAAAGGTTAACTCTCAAGAGATGTCGAAAACAGATCCATCACTTAAATCTTTGGCTAGTTTTGAAGCAAATGCAATTGCAAATCCTAAATCAGAAATAGGATTTTACAATTACAATGGGCGAAATATTGCAACTCATGCCAGATTGAATACTGCAGATTGGACTGTGATTGTAAGAGCACCTGAGAACGATTTTATGAAAATAATTCAAACTTTGCGGATTTCAATGTTTATAATTGGAATTGTAATTCTATTAGTAGCGTTGATTGTGACATATATAGTGGCATTAAGGATAATAAAGCCTATAAGAAATACTGTTGATGCGTTGCATGGCATTGCTAAAGGTGATGGTGACTTAACAGTGAGATTACCTCTTGTTGGTAATAATGAAATTACAGAGTTAAGTCATTATTTTAACCAAACAATTGAAAAAATAGGTCTTTCAGTCAAGGCAGTAGAGAATAATACTCACATAATGGAAGAAATTGGTTCAGAACTTGCAAGCAATATGACTGAAACGGCTTCAAGTATTCATGAAATAAGTAGTAACATCGAAAGTGTTAAACAACAGACGGTAACTCAAGCAAAAAGTGTAACAGACACAGCTTCCACTATGGAAGAAATTATTCGTACTATTAAACAATTGAATGCAAGTATTGAAAATCAGGCTGCAAGTGTTGCAATGTCTTCTTCTAGTATAGAACAAATGGTTGCAAATATTGCGAGTATAACAACTACTCTCGAAAAGACTGATCAACTAATTAGAGAATTAGGAACCGCTACTGCTGATGGAAAGAGTACGTTGCTCCAATCTAACTCTGTAACAAATAAAATTGCAGAGGAGTCTGGTTCTTTAATGGAAGCTTCTAGTGTAATTCAACATATAGCAAGTCAGACTAATTTACTAGCTATGAATGCCGCTATTGAAGCAGCTCATGCTGGAGAGGCAGGAAAAGGTTTTGCAGTTGTTGCTGACGAAATTAGAAAATTAGCTGAAGATTCTGCAACACAAGGAAAAACTATCACATCAACTTTGAAGCTACTTTCAGGTGAGATTGAAGGTCTTTCTTCATCATCTAAGATTGTGGAAACTAAGTTTAATGCAATTTTTGATTTGGCAGAAGAAGTTAAAGAGATGAGCCATCGCCTAACTGAAGCTATGAAAGAGCAAGAAAATGGTAGTAAGGAAGTACTGGTTGCTATTAAAGACATTAATGCTGTTACAAGTGAGGTACAGGAAGGTTCGCTTGAAATGTTGCGTGGTGGTGAAGGTGTTGCTCAAGAAATGGAAAAGTTGGATGGTTTAACTAGAGTTATCACTGATAGTATGAATGAGATGTCTGCAGGGGCTATACAAATTAGTAATGCTGTGCATGAAGTGGCAGATATAACTCAGAAAAATAAAGATAGTATTAATAGCTTAGCACAAGAGGTTTCTAAATTTAAAGTTTAGATAATTTATGCATAAAAAGCTTTTCTGATGAAAGCATGAATTAGTGTTTTCTTAGAGCTATTGCATATATTTTTATTTTATGATACTCTAAGGCGAGTAAATATTGAGATTCGATTGTTGTATATGTTTATGAGTGGTTGGTGTCTATGAGTTTTTTGAGGAGTCGTTAAAAAACGACTCCTTTTTTATATTTATTTGGTTTTATTGAAGTTGTTTGAGGGTTTAGCACTAATTACTTTGCTCATTTTTTAATGAGTCTTATCTAATTTAAGGAGAATTTACGTCATGGCTGACAGTATGAGTGAGAGCTTGAGAGCATTTGCCCTAGAAAAAGGCTTAGATGATGATTTGGTTATATATGTTGTGCAACAAGCGTTAAGAGCAGCTTATAAAAAACAGTATGGAACGGATAGCAATGTTACGTTTAAAACTGATGATGGCAGTGTTGTGATGTTCTCAAGAAAGAATATTGTAGAAAAAGTGAAAGATCCTGCTTTTGAGATTTCATTAAAGGATGCAACAAAATATACAGATATGGCAGAAATTGGGGATGAACTTACTATAGAGGTTGATCCTATGAGCTTTAAAATGATGGCTGTTCATGCTGGAAAACAAAGAGCATTGCAATGTTTGCAAGAAATACAGAAAGACACTCTTTATGCGGAATATAATGCAAAATTAGGAGAGATCATTATAGGCTATTTTCATAGAGAGGTGAATGGAAATATTTTTGTTGATCTTGGAAAGGTTGAAGGTTTTTTGCCTAGAAAGTTTCAATCTCCACTTGATAAGTTTGGACGAGATGGACGAGCAGGAGAAGAAAATAGAATTAAGGCATTGATACAAGAAGTGAAGAAAAATAGGCACACAAATATCGTGCAACTCTTGCTTTCAAGAACATGTAGCGATTTTGTGAAACGTATACTAGAGGTTGAGGTGCCAGAAATATATGATGGGATTATTGAGATTAAAAATATTGTACGAGAGGCTGGTTATAGGACTAAAGTTGTCGTGTCTTCAACAAAAGAAGGGGTTGATCCTGTAGGTTCTTGCGTGGGACCAAAAGGAACTAGAATTCAACATGTAATTGCTGAGTTGGGGGGTGAAAAAATTGACGTTATTGAATATACTGATAACGTTAAAGATTATATTGCGAGAGCTTTATCTCCTGCAGAAATAGAAGATGTAGTTATAATTGATGAGGAAAAGCGATCTGCTGTTGCAATAGTGAGTCCTACACAACTTTCTTTAGCAGTTGGAAAACAAGGAATGAACGTAAGATTAGCTAATAGGCTGGTCGATT
Organism: uncultured Treponema sp.; assembly: GCA_963543085.1. Lineage (GTDB taxonomy): Bacteria > Spirochaetota > Spirochaetia > Treponematales > Treponemataceae > Treponema_B. The sequence goes on from CAUUAF010000022.1 coordinate 3,839, forward strand.
GGAATATTTTGGTTAAGACAGAAGAAGACTTTAAGCAGATGGATATATATAGCAGTGCTATTGATAGGGCTGAGAGTCTATTTGTTGACGATGGTGATTCTGATGTAATAAGTTCAATTCATGAGTTGCCTGGAATAACTGAAGAAATTGTTGTGGCACTAAATGATAGCGGAATTACTGAGATTCAAGATGTTATCTATATGACCGAAGAACAAATTCGTTCTATAGATGGAATGACAGATGAAATGGTTGCTACTTTGCTTGATATTATCGCTAATACTGTTGAAATTGAAGATGAAGAAGACGATGAAGTAGAAGAAGAGACTGAAGATGAAGTTGAAGATTTGAGATGCCCTGAATGTAATGAGCCTATAGAGATTGGTATGTCTGAATGTCCACATTGTGGTGTTGGATTGACATTTGAATATTATGAGGATGATAAATAGGAGAGCTATGACGGAAGTAAATGGTGGAGAAAAGAAGATTAATTTTCTTCTTAATAAACAGTCATCTCAAAAAGAGGAAGCCTCTAACGTGGCAGTGAGTGGTAAGTCTACTGGAAATACGAAGCCTAATGCAGGGGTTAAGAGGCGTGTTATAGTGCGAAAGAAAGTTGCACCTGAAAAAGAAGTGGATAAAAAGACTTCTGGTTCTAATGAGAACCCGAAAGTGCGTGTTGTAACTGCTCGTAGTAAGGTTTCGGAGGTATCGGATTCGGTGGCTCTAGTGCAAGATTCTCTTCCAACTGATAGTCCACCAGTTAAAGAGGTTTTAAAGCCTAATTTGCAAGAAGAAATCGTTGCCTCAGAAGTTGTGGTTGAAAAAACTTCTAATGATGTTGTTGAAACACCTCCTCCTATTATTAAAGAAGAAGTTGCTGAAGTAGTTAAAGATTTGGAAGAAAAGATTGTTGAGAAATCTAGAGAGAACCAAGAAGAGAAAGTTGAGCAAGAAAAGAAAAAGGAAGAAGTGAAAGTTATTTCTGAATCAAGAAAGAAAGTTCCTGAAGCCTCAAAGCAATCTACGGAGAAGTTTTCAAAACCATATGTTTCTCCTATTGTGAAACGAAACGAATCTACGTCAGAAGGCACTCCAGCTAAAAAGTATGTGAGTATTGATGAGCTTAACAAGAGACCTAATATAAAGGCTGGAAATTTAAGTGATAATGCAAAAAAGTATAGGTTCAATGGAAATAAAAAAACACAAGATTTAAGGGGTACCGATGGACGTTCTGGAGAAAGACGTGGTGCCTTTGATAGAAATAAAAAAGATTTTTCAGGTCAAAGGAATGGGGATGGAAGACGTTTCGGAAATCAAGACCATAATGAAAGGCAGGATAGGTTTGGAAGAAATCAAAATAATAGAAAACCTTTTTCTCCTAATATGGCTCGTCCAATTCCACAACCACTTCCAATAGAAACAGGTAAGCCTTCTAAGAAACTTAGAGCTGTTAAGAAAAATGAGTATTCAAGAAAGTCTAAAGAAGAAGAATTTTTTGAAGAAAAGCAGATTCAGCAAAAGAAAAAGGTTAAAGATAAGGTTAGTGTTGTTCCTAGTGAAATTCAGATTTTGGAAACTATTTCTGTTGCAGAACTTGCAAAGAAAATGAATCTTAGGTCATCCGAGATTATTGCAAAGTTGATGGAAAATGGGATGATGGTAACTGTTAATCAGTCTATAGATTCGGATACTGCTCAGATTATAGCTTCAGACTATGATTGCAATGTAAAAGTGGTCTCCCTTTATGATGAGACTATTATTGAAAGTGCTAGCGATGATGGTGTTGAACTAAAGCAAAGGCCTCCAATTGTTACTGTTATGGGACACGTTGATCATGGAAAAACTAAAACTCTTGACGCTATAAGAAGTTCAAATGTTGTGGCTGGAGAACATGGTGGAATAACTCAACATATTGGTGCTTATACTGTTTCATATAAAGGAAAACCTATAACATTCCTTGACACACCTGGACATGAAGCTTTTACTATGATGAGGGCAAGAGGTGCTGCTGTTACGGATATTGTGGTGCTTGTGGTTGCAGCTGATGATGGTGTTATGCCTCAGACAATTGAAGCAATAAATCATGCTAAAGATGCTAAAGTTCCAATTATTGTTGCTATAAACAAGATTGATAAGCCTGAAGCTAATATAGATAGGGTGAAGAATAGACTTTCTGAGTTGGATCTTATGCCTGAGGATTGGGGTGGAAAGACAATGTATGTTGAGATTTCTGCACTTAAGAAGCAAGGAATTGATGACTTACTTGAGGCTATTCTTTTGCAAGCTGAAGTTTTGGAATTAAAAGCTAATTATGATTGTAATGCTGAAGGTAAGGTAATTGAATCTAAAATTGATCATGGACGAGGTGTTGTAGCTACAATTATTGTGCAACGTGGTATTTTGCATGAGGGAGACCCTTATGTTGCAGGTGTTTATGCAGGACATGTAAGAGCTATTTTTAATGATAGAGGGGAGCGTATCTCAGAGGCTACTCCAAGTATGCCTGTTGAAATATTGGGTCTTAATGACATGCCTAATGCAGGAGATCCTTTTCAAGTTACTGATAGCGAAAAATTGGCTCGCCAGATTTCTGATAAGAGATGTGAACTCAAACGATTTGAGGTTGCACAAAACACTAAGAAGGTTACTCTTGATAACTTGTATGAGACAATTAAAGAAGAAGGTGTTTTGGAGCTGAAAGTTATTATTAAAGCTGATGTTCAAGGTTCAGTTGAAGCCTTAAAGCAATCACTCGAAAAGCTTTCTACTCAAGAGGTTAGGTTGAATGTAATTCATGCATCTGCTGGAGCAATTAACGAATCTGATGTATCTTTGGCTACAACTGATTCTAATGTGATTATAATTGGTTATAATGTTAGACCAACTGCAAAGGCAAAGTTACTTGCAGATACAGAAAAGATTGACATTAGGAAGTACACAGTTATTTATCAAGCAGTGGAAGAAATGAAACTTGCAATGGAGGGAATGCTATCTCCAGATAAGAAAGAAGTTGTTGTTGCAAATGCTGAGATTAGGAATGTGTTCAAGGTTTCTAAGATTGGTAACATTGCAGGTATTTATGTTCTTGATGGTACTATTAAACGTTCTTGTTTTGTTAATGTTATTAGAGAAAATGTTGTGCTTGCTAGTTCTTTAAAAATTGCTTCGCTAAAACGTTTTAAAGACGATGTAAAGGAAGTGGCATCAGGTTTTGAATGTGGCTTGTCTCTCGAAAACTTTAATGATATTGCAGTTGGAGATAGTTTAGAGTTTATCGAAATACAAGAAGTTGCTCGTAAACTATCACCTAGAAAAGAGGAATAGGCTTTTGCAGGAGTTATAATGGGCGAACATCGCATTGAAAAATTACAAGAACAGGTGAGAGAAGAGATTGCTCGTCTTATTAGTTCTCATAAAATAAAGGATAGGAGAGTGGATTCTTTCCTCTCAATTAATCGTGTGCTTATTTCTGCCGACTTAGCTTATGCAAAGGTGTATGTTTCTAGTTTTATGGATGAACACGTTACAAAGCAAGGAGTTGCAGGTTTGGAACATGCAAAAGGGTTTATACGCTCATCACTTGCAAAGATGTTGCGAATAAGGAAAATGCCAGAGTTCTCTTTTATATATGATAGAAGTATAAAGGAAGGTCAGGATATTATTAGGCTCATTGATTCTCTTGATATTCCACCAGAAGAAGATGGTGTTTCTGATTTATCGTAGTTTTGCTTTTTAAAATGAGTGATGATTGTATTATTCCTTTTGCTAAAATGAGTGGGATGACTAGTTTTTCTTCTCTTTCTATTGTGAAAAGACTTCTTTCAACGAAGAAAGTGGGACACACTGGGACACTTGATTCTTTCGCTGATGGACTTTTAGTTTTGGTAACTGGAAAGATGACTCATTTAGCTTCATTTATTGAAGCTAAAAACAAGGAATATGAAGCAATTTTGTGTTTTGGAAAAGAGACGGACACTTTGGACACAGAGGGTTCCACTGTGTGTGAAAAATCTCTACCAGTTTATTCCGATGTTTTGAAAGCTTTGTCAATGTTTTTAGGCAGTATTATGCAAATTCCTCCTAGTTATTCAGCGTTGCATATTGGGGGAAGACGTGCCTCTGATATCGCAAGGACCGGATGCAAAGTAGTTCTAGCTCCTCGTGAAGTGTGTATAAGTGCAATATATGTTGAAGGGGTTCGTTTTGAAGGCGAAGATGTATTTGTTAAAAAGCAAGATGTGAATGAATTGTGTGATAAGAAAGTTAGTTTTTTACATCTGCGTATTGCATGTTCTAAAGGCACGTATATTAGAGCTTTGGCTAGAGACATTGGTAAGATGAGTAATTCTTGTGCTTATTTAGTGGCTTTGAGACGTTTGTCTGTTGGTGTTTTTAGTTTAGAAAACGCTTTGGGCTCTGAATTATTACCTAAATTTAATAATGGTTTTAAGAAAATTACACAGCAGAATTTTGAATGTTATGAAAGAAATATAGATAACTATAAGATGAGCTTTACAAAAAAACTTTGTAATGATTTAGATTTTGTATATTTAGAAATAAAGCCGGATTTTAAAAAGAGCTTTTTGTGTGGAAAGAATATAAAAACAACTTGGTTTTCTGATTTTGATGAGAAAAAAGATTTTGTGTTAAAAAATGATGATTTTTTTGTTTTTTCTTTTGATTCTCTTTTAGGTGTTATTACACGTGAGGAAAATTCTTATAAGTATAGGTGTGTCTTAAAAGAAAATGAGTGATTTTAGGGTGATAGACTGGAGTACACTACCAAGTTTTGATGTTGATTTTTTTAAACAAGGTTCTGCTATCTCTATAGGAGGATTTGATGGACTTCATCTAGGCCATTTATCTTTGCTTGAAGAATTGAAGAAAAAAGCAAGAGGAATGTTGAAAGGGGTTTTGACATTTTATACTCCACCAGCTTATATGTTGAATTCTTCTAAGCATGGGCTTATTTCTACTTTAAGATTAAAAAAAGAAAAACTCAAACGCTTGGGTTTTGATTTTATCATATTAGTTGACTTTTCTTCAGATTTTGCTAGAATGAGTGCGGGGGATTTTGTAGGATTATTAAAGAAATATTTGAATATTGGATTTCTTATTGTTGGAAGTGATTTTCATTTTGGACATAATCGCTTGTCTTCTGTTGAGGATATGCGTTTTCTTTCTTGCGAATTTTCTTTTGCTTTTGAGGCTTTGCAACCTTTGTTGGTTGATGGGAAAAAACAAAAAATTAGTTCTAGTGATTTAAGGACTTTTATATATGAAGGGAGTATTTCAAAAGCTAATTCCCTTTTAGGGGAATCCTTTACAATTGATCTTTTAGATTTGATTCCTTGTGCTATTGAAGAAAAAGAATTAAGGTTTAAAAGAAATGATGTATCGCAGGTGTTACCAAAAGAAGGAAATTTTGGAGGAGAGGTCTTTTTTAGGACTTCTATTTCTGGAAAAAAAGTAAAAATTTTATTAGATGGAAATTATTTGAGATTAGTTTTTGAAAACAAAGAGCTAAATAAGGTATGGCCTTATTTTGATATATTAAAATTTATTTAAGGAGTCGGTATGGCACTTACAAAGGAAAAGACAGCATCAATAGTTAGTGAGTTTGGTGCAAATGAAAAGGATACAGGTTATATTAACGTTCAAATTGCTATTTTGACTGAAAGAATCAAAAAACTTACTGAACATTGCAACCAAAACCCAAAGGATGCAAGTAGTAGACGTGGGCTTTTAGGGCTTGTAGGACATAGAAAAAGCCTTTTGAAGTATTATCAAAGAAAAGACATAGAAGGATATCGAAACCTTATACAAACTTTGGGGCTTAGAAAATAGATTATTGTTGTTTAATAGTGAGTTGATTTTTTTATATAAGGGATTTTTGCCTCTTCTTTCTTACCTGATTTTCTTGTTTTTTTGGACGGTTTTGAGTAGACATTAGCTTTATTCTTTATAGTTTCATTTTTAAGGAGTATGAATTGAAAAAACGGTTGACCTATAAAATAGGTGATGGTGAATTGATTTTGGAAACTGGGTATTTAGCAAAGCAAGCTAATGGTGCAGTTTATGCTGAATATGCAGGAGTGGCTGTTTTGGCTACTGTCTGTGCTTCAAGTTCTAGTCAGGAAGGTCTTGATTATGTTCCTCTTACGGTTGACTATAATGAAAAATATTATGCTGCAGGCAAGATCCCTGGTGGATTTATCAAAAGGGAAAGTCGCCCTAAAGATAAAGAAATTTTGGTTTCACGTCTTATAGACAGACCTATGCGTCCTCTTTTTAAAAAAGAATTTGGACGTGATATTCAGATTGTTCCAACATGTGTGTCTACAGACATGGTAAATCCTTCAGATATTATTGCTGTTGTGGCTTCTTCAGCAGCTGTTACTATTTCTGACATTCCATTTGATGGACCTGTGGCTGCAGCACGTGTAGCTTTTAAGGATGGAAAGTATATTATCAATCCTACCTTTAGTGAAATTGAAAGTGCAGATATGGAAATTGTTGTTGCAGGCACTAAAGATGGAATTACTATGGTTGAAGGTGGAGCAAAAGAGGTTTCTGAAGATGTGATGCTTGAAGCTTTAGATAAAGCTCATGCAACAATAAAGGAACTTTGTAAACTTCAAGAAGATTTGAGAGCAATGTGTGGTAAAGAAAAGTTGCCAGTATTGGATTTCAATGTTTCTCTTGAAAATAAAGATGCGATTTATTCTGAAATGTGTTCAGAACTTTCTAAAGCTTTGTATCTTTCATCAAAGGTTGAAAGAGCAAATGCATCTGAAAAGGTGAGGAAAAGTATAATAGCTAATTATGCTGAACAATTGGAAGATGATATCCAGATGAAGCTTTTTGATGCTCTTTTTGAAAATGTGAAATATACTATAGTTAGGAAGAATATACTAGAAAAAAATATACGTCTTGATGGGCGTACTACTAAGGATATAAGACCTATAACTTGTGATATTGGGGTGTTGCCTCGCACACATGGTTCTGCTGTGTTTACAAGAGGAGAGACTCAGGCATTGGGAGTTGTAACACTAGGGACTGTTGCAGAAGGACAAATTTATGATGATATAGATGGAGATCGTAGTGAGAACTTTATTCTTCATTATAATTTCCCGCCGTTTTCTGTTGGTGAGGTTGGTAAACTTGCAACAGGAAGGCGTGAAATTGGACATGGAAATTTAGCTCATCGTTCACTGTCTCCTATGATGCCAGATACTGCTTCATTTCCTTACACTGTAAGGGTTGTTTCTGAGATATTGGAGTCTAATGGTTCTTCGTCTATGGCTAGTGTTTGTGTTGGTACTTTGTCAATGCTTCATGCAGGTATTCCTATGAAAAAGCCTGTTGCAGGTATTGCTATGGGACTTATCACAGAAAATGAAAATGATTATGCAATTCTTTCTGATATTCTTGGTGAAGAAGATCATCTAGGGGACATGGACTTTAAAGTGGCTGGAACTAAAGATGGTATAACAGGTTTTCAGATGGATATAAAAATTGCTGGGGTTTCTAGAACTATTATGGAGAAAGCTTTGTTGCAGGCTAGAGAAGGTAGACTTCATATATTGGGAATTATGAATGAAACTATTTCTTCTCCAAATCCTAATAAGTCTAAATATGCCCCTAGCATTGAGACACTAACCATTCCAGTTGATAAGATTGGTGTTTTAATAGGTCCTAGTGGAAAAACTATTAAGGCAATCTGTGAAAAATATGCCGTGGTGATTAATACTGATAATAACGGTTTAGTTAGTGTTTATGGGAAAAATGATAAGGCTGATATTTCACGTGCTATTACAATGATAAAAGGTATAGTTAGTGAGCCTGAAATTGGAGCTATATACACAGGATTAGTAAAAAAGATAACTGATTTTGGTGCTTTCATAGAAATATTGCCAGGTAAAGAAGGACTTTGCCATATATCTAAACTTTCAGTAAAAAGAATAAACAAAGTGTCTGATGTTTTGTCTGAAGGTCAAGAAGTAGATGTTAAGCTAATAGATATTGACAAGATGGGGCGTTTAAGTCTTTCATACATTGATGCAATTAAAGATTAAGAAAAAGATAGATAATGGAAGTTTTTGTTAAACTCTCTCCTGATGCTCTTCTGCCAGAGTATAAAACAAATGGAGCAGCAGGAGCAGATTTGCATGCATATATTGAAGAAGATATTAAGTTGCATCCTATGGAACGAAGATTAATTCCTACAGGTGTGTTTGTGGAGTTGTCAGAAGGATATGAATTACAGGTTCGTCCTCGTTCTGGTCTTGCGTTAAAACACGGAATTACAGTTTTGAATACTCCTGGAACTGTAGATAGTGATTATAGGGGAGAGTTGCAAGTTTTGTTGATTAATTTAGGCAATGAAGATTTTGTTGTAAAGAATGGGGATAGAATAGCACAAGCTGTTGTTACCAAGGTGAGTCGTGCAGTGTTTACCGTCTCAAGTTCTCTTTCTTCAACTGAAAGAGGAAGTTCTGGTTATGGGTCTACGGGGGTTTAAGCTTTTTACTGTTTAATATTTTTTGGAAAGCCATAGCATCTTTATGAAATTGGTATTTAAATTTTTTAATCTACTTAATAGAAAAACAAAGCTGGGTGGTTCGATTATATTCAGGTACATATTCAAAGAACTTTTTTTGTATTTTTCTGTTTGTTTTTTGTTTTTCTTTTTTATATTCTTTGTCAATCAGATACTTTTGATGGCAGAAGAGATCCTTTCAAAAAAAGCCCCTCTAAAAGATGTTATGCTTTTGATGTTTTATTCACTTCCATTTATCATTGCGACAGCTGCTCCTTATGCAGCTTTGGTTGGTACTCTTATGGGGCTTGGTCGTTTCGTTAGTGATCTTGAATTTGTTTCTATGAATGCATTAGGTATTTCATCGTTTTATATGTTAATTCCTGTTTTTTCTATTGGCCTTTTTATTTCTGTTATTTCATTCATAACAAACGATATTTTTCTTCCTTGGGGATCTGTTAAGTTCAATGAGGTCTATTTTAATTTAGCAACATCAACACCAGCTTTAGAGCTTGAATCTTTTTCTATAAAAAGGGGAAATAATACTATTGTTATAGCTGGTTTGATTAAAGAAAATGTTGTGAATAATATTTTGATTGTGGATAAGACAGCGGATGATGAAACAAAAGTGTTGGGTGCATCTAAAACTGAAATTGAAACTTCTGATAGTCCTAGCATTGTAATGAAACTTAACATATTAAATCCTAGAATGCTTAATTTGAACTTACAAGATAGAACAAAATATGATGTAGCTTATGGGGAATGTATAACATATAATGTTTTAGCTGAAGATATTCGTTATAATTTTGCAGGTAGTATGGGACCTGATAAAATGACTTCACTTGATTTATACAGAGATATTCAGAATAAAATCAAAGAAAATGCTTCTGAAAGAACACTTAATATCTATATGATGGAATTCAACAAAAAGTTTTCTATTCCTTTTGGGGCTTTCTTTTTTGTTATGCTAGCGGCTGCGATAAGTGGGGCTGGAAGGTTGCATAACCAAAGTGTTGGATTTGTACTAGGGCTTTTGATTTCTGTTTCATACTGGGCAATCCTTATGGGGGGGCAAACATTGGCTTTGAATAGAAACTTGAATGGCTCTATTGCAATGTGGTTGCCTAATGCGATGCTTTTTGGTGTTGCTATTTTCTTTTTTATAAAAAAAGTGTTTCAATGAAAATAATACATCGTTATTTGTTTAGGCTTTTTTTGCCAGCCTTTTTGGTGGCATTCCTTTTTTTTATACTCCTTTTGGAACTAGGTGAGATTTTTGGCTCTTTAGTGCAATTTCTAGAAAATAATGTTTCTATCCTACAGATAATGAAGATCATGCTTTTGTATGTTCCAAAATGTATTTCTTTTTCATTGCCTTTAGCAATTCTTTTTGCAGGTTCTTACACTATGGGCAATATGTATTCACAAAATGAATTAATTTCAGTGTTCTCCAGTGGGATGTCTCTTACTCGTTTTACAATTCCTCTGTTAATTTTTGGTTTTATTTTGTCTTTGGGTATGGTGTTTTTTGAAGACTATGTAGTTATCAAATTTTATAAAGCAAAAAATGAATACAAAAATGAGCTTTTAAGCACAAAAGAATCTTTAAACACCTATGACATAGTCATTCTTTCTGAGGGAAGTAAAATTATATATATATCTGATTATTATGATGATAGCGATAAAAAACTCATTGGAAACATACTAATTCTGCGAGATGAAGAGGGTAATATTCAAGATGTATTGAAAGCTTCTGTTTTACAATGGAATGGGACAAATTGGACAAGCGAAGAATCATATACATATTCATTTAATTCTGAAAACAAAGTTGTAAGCAAGTCTGAATTTGATTTTTCTATTTTAATTGAACCACCTGAAACTTTTCAAAAAAATGTTATTTCTGTTGATGAAATGTCTTTTTATGATGCAAAGGTTTTTATTGACAACTTAAAGAAAACAGGCCTGCCATATTACGAAGAACTATCAAAATATTATAGGCGTTTTTCTTTCCCTTTTACAATTTTTATTGTTTTGTTTTTTTCTATTTCGCTTGGTGGAAAATTCAAAAAAAATATTCTATTGATGAGCTTGTTGTTTAGTCTAGGAATTGCGACACTTTATTACATAACAGAGATGCTCACAATGCTTGCTGCAAAATGGGAATATATAAGTCCTCTTTCTGGTGCTATAACACCTGTTATTCTTTTTACAGTTTTGAGTACATATTTATTGAGACATGCTAGGACATAAAAGATTGTGAAAAAAAGTTTTGCTGACATATTAAAGCAGTTTGAAGAGTCTCAATTTGAAATTACTAATAAAAAAAATAAAAAGAATATACATGATACTATGTTGGGTTACATAGATAAGTATGGTGTTGTGGATAAGGACAAGGATATTGAAAGATTGCAGGAAGAAAACAAAATAAGTTATAAAAAGATATCATCTGATGATTCACTTGATCTTCATGGTGCAACTGCTAATGAAGCGTTGGAAAAATTGCAGTTGTTTTTTGATAATGCTGTTAAACATAAATATAAAAAAGTTTCTATTATTCATGGGAAAGGAAAACATTCAAAAACTCAAGCTGTTTTGTATGATGTTGTCAGAAGATTCTTGGAAGAAAATAAACATGCTGGACGTATGGGCTTTGAAAAAAATGAAAATGGTGGAACAGGAACTACATGGGTTATGTTGAAATATGATGTATAGATTTAGCCACTGTCCTATTTAAATTTATGGAGTAAGGAATAGCTGATTGAAGCTGTTTATCAAACTGCAATTTTGAAAAGTTGTAACAATGTTTCGTTTATGATAAAGTAATTGTCCTTAGTATTTTAATAATAAAGAGGTTAAGTTTTATGAAAATGTCTAATATGTATCTTCCTACACTGAAAGAAGTGCCTCAAGAAGCACAAATTAAAAGCCACAAACTTCTTCTTAGAGCAGGCATGATTAGAGCATTAGGTAATGGTCTTTTTGTATATCTGCCATTAGGTCTTTTAGTTTTTAGAAAGATTGAAAAAATAATTAGAGAAGAAATGAATAACATTGGTTGTCTTGAATTTAAACCCAGTGTGGTGGTGCCTGCGTCATTATGGCAAGAATCAGGAAGATGGAATGCTATGGGAGAAGAACTTTTACGCTTTAAGAACAGACTTAATCAGGATATGGTTTTAAGCCCAACTGCAGAAGAAGTTTTTACTTCTATTTTACGCTTTGAGGCTTCTTCATATAAAAACTATCCAATATTAACATATCAAATTAATACAAAGTTTAGGGATGAAATAAGACCTCGTTATGGTCTTATGCGAACTAGAGAATTTACCATGAAAGATGCCTATTCTTTTCATATTGATGAAGCATCTTTAGATGAAACCTATAAGCAATTTGTTAAAGCTTACCAAAATATTTTTTCACGAGCGGGGCTTAAAACTATTGAAGTGAAGGCAGATTCTGGTGCTATGGGTGGGAAAGATTCTCAAGAATTTATGGTGGAGTCTGAAATTGGAGATGACACATTGCTTTTGTGTTCTTCATGCGGATATTCTGCAAATGAAGAAAAAGCGACTTGTTTTGAAAAGCATGAAAATATATGTCAAGAGAATCAGATGGAAAATTGGTCAAAGATTGAAGAAGTCAGTACGCCAGATGTCAAAACAATAGATGCTCTTTCAAGTTTTCTAAAATGTTCTCCCAAATCTTGTATTAAAGCTGTAGTATATCATGTTGACTCTTCTCCTATCACAAAGTCTAGCACTATTTTCTTGTGTATTAGAGGTGATTTAGAAGTGAATGAAGCAAAGCTAAAATCATTTTTAAAGGCTACTGATATACGCCTTGAAGATGAAGACGTAATTTTAAAAAAGATTGGTTGCAAAATAGGATTTTTGGGACCTGTAGGTCTTAATAAGGAAATTCCAATTTTTTGTGATGAAAGTGTTATCGATATGGAAGATGCAGTAACAGGTGCGTTGAAAAAAGATACTCATCTTTTGCATGTTTTTCCTTCAAGAGATTTTAAAGCGGACTTTGTGGGCGATTTTAGAATAGTTAAAGAAGGGGATGCTTGTCCTTCTTGTCATCATCCTTTGTACTCAAAAAAAGGCAATGAGTTAGGTCATGTGTTTAAGCTAGGGGATAAATATTCTAAAAGTATGGATATGAATTGTTTGGATGCAAATGGTAAAAAAGTGTACCCTCTTATGGGTTGCTATGGTATAGGGGTTGATAGGCTTATGGCAGCAGTTGCAGAACAATATTCTGATAATGATGGGCTTAAATGGCCAGCTTCAGTTGCCCCATATATGGCGGTCATTGTTCCTGTAAAGTATGAAGGAAAGATGAAAGAAGAAGCTGATTTGCTTTATGATGAATTAAGGAAGAAAGGTATTGAAGTTTTGCTTGATGATAGGAACGAAAGGGTTGGAGTTAAATTTAAGGATATGGATTTAATTGGAATTCCGATTCGTCTAGTTATAAGTGAAAAGACACTACCTAATATTGAGATAAAATATCGTGAAAGTGGTAGGATAGAAGTTCTTTCAAAAGAAGATGTAGTAAGTGCTATTTTTTCCGTAGCTACTTTGCAAGATTAAAGATAAAAGCTTTTTATTAAGAGGTAAGTCATAAAATGAATAAAGTTATCATGTTGATTTCTTTTTTTTGCTTATTCAATGTTTTTACTTTTGCCCAAAATAAGGTGGGCTGGGAAGGCACTTCGTCTGGTGATTATGTTGTTTATAAAGATGCGTCTTGGAAGGAAGAAGCATATTTGGGACTTTTGTACTATAATGAAAATTCCATAGGAACGTTCTTATATCTTCCGTCTTATTCCCTTCGTGTGAAAATATTATTTAGTGTTGAAGATTTGAATGGCGAGCTTGTTTTAACAGGTCAGAAAATAATAGGAGAGCAAAGAAACGATGAACTTTATATTCTTGCAGTAAATTATTTAATGGATATTCTACCTAATCTTTATGCAAAAAAGGTTAGACCTAGCAAAAAAGCAGGAATAATCAAAAAGGAAGAAAAGATTTTTAACACACAACAGTTTGGTAATTCTTGTACATTTTATTATTCTTCTTACATTCCTTTTTTCTATTTGGATTCTATTTCTGATGAAAATGGTAACAAAGTTTTGATTTTGGAAGAAATTGGAAGAATTAAAGATGATTCTAGTTTCTTTTCCTTTGAGCCTACTAAAATAACTGAAGCAAAATTGAACACTGCATTATTAGAAAAAAATCCAAAGAAAGAAAAAAAGGATGTTGAAGATGTTGTATTAAACCTAGATTCTCAATGGAAGCAAATAGCCGATAATTCTTTTTTTATGGGTGGAATAGCTTTTTTAACTATCAATAAAATTGATGTTAAACAATTTTCTGATATTCCAAAAGATACGATTTCTTCGATGGTTAAAGTGTTTTTAATGTCTAGCAAAGATAGCAAAGTTTTGCAAGGAATGACTGAATTAATAGAGAATAAAAAAGGAATCTTTATCAAAACAGAACACTATGATGTTCTTGCAAAAAAAAATATTAGAGATATAAAAGTTGTTATCAAAAGAAAAAATGAATATGTGGTGGTAAGCCTTACTGTTGATGCTTCTTATTATAAAGAAAATATGAGTTATTTTGATAATTTGTTTTAGGTATATTTTTCTATTATTAAAGATAATAAACATTTCTTTCATAAGTTTTTATATTTTCTTACATTATAGTGTGGGCAGTTGTTGTGAGAAACAGATTGTAAAATTGAATTGTGAATATACAAACATAGTTTTCGAGGTATTAACTTTGAAAGATATTATCTGATCAGAGTTGATAAAATAACACAAGCAATTGAGCTTTTTCAACAAAGAAATAGAAAAATTATAGTTAAAACTAATTTTTAATTTGTCAATTTATAGTGGCTTTTCAATTTTTATAATGTTAATATCAAAGAAGATTAGGAGACTTTATGCCGTTTGTGCAACTTTCAAAAGTGTCATTAGCTTTTGGAGATAGGGATATTTTAGATGATGTTACCTTGATTTTAACTCAGGGAACAAAAGCAGCTCTAGCAGGAGCTAATGGTTCAGGAAAATCTACCTTAATGAAAGTTATTGCAGGAGAAATGCCTTATGATTCAGGTGAGATCTCAAAAGAGAAAGGAACTACATTAGCATATCTTCCGCAATCTGGAATTGTTTTTTCAGAAAATACTGTGTATGAAGAAGTTGAACAGGCTTTTTCGTACTGCTTTCGTTTAATAGAAGAAATTGAAAAAATATTGGAAGAGATGAAAATTGAGAAAAATGAGGATAAACTGTGTTCACTTTCACATAAACAATATGAATTGCAAACAAAACTTGAGTCATCTCCTTGGAACATGCGGGAGGCATTGATTGAAGAAGTTTTACAAGGATTAGGCTTTGAAAAAAAAGACTTTAATAGAAAAACGAGTGAGTTTTCTGGTGGTTGGCAAATGCGTATTGCTCTTGCAAAAGTACTCCTTTCTAATTCAGATATTTTAATTTTAGACGAACCTACAAACTATCTTGATATAGAAGCTAGAACATATTTGCAAGCTTACTTAGTTCGTTTTACTGGGGGATTTCTTTTAGTTAGCCATGATAGGTATTTTCTTGATAGTGTAGTTAAAGATACTTATGAGATTTTATCAGGAAAATTAAAAAAATATCATGGAACATACACAGAGTATGAAAAGCAAAGAGCTGAGGAAGTCCAATATTTAGTTAAAAAATGGAAAGAACAGCAAGAAGAAATTGCAAAAACAGAAGAGTTTATAAGGAGATTTCGTAGCAATGCCAGTAAGGCAGCATTGGTTCAAGATAGAATTAGGAGGCTTGAAAAGCTAGAAATAATCGAGCTTCCAGAACACTTAAAAACTATGCATTTTTCTTTTCCAGCTCCTCCACATTCAGGAAAGATTGTTATTAATGCAAAAGATATTACAAAAAGCTATGGTAATCGTTGCATCATCAAAGATTTTAGCACCATAATTGAAAGAGGAAGCAAGATTTGCATTGTTGGTCGCAATGGAGCAGGAAAAAGTACATTGCTTAGGGTTTTAGCTCAGAAGGATGCTGATTTTTTAGGTGAAGCAAAACTTGGAGAAGGTGTTGCTATAGGGTATTTTTCTCAAGATGCATCTGAAGAAGTGAAAGGGGAGGAAACAGTTTTAGATTACATAGAAAAGAAAGCCCCTTTAGAACTTATCCCACGTGTTAAATCTATGTTGGCAGCTTTTTTGTTTAGAGGAGATGATGTTTATAAAAGCATTTCTGTGCTTTCGGGGGGGGAGAAGTCTCGTCTTGCTTTGCTTTCTCTTTTATTAAAGCCTTTAAATTTGCTTATTTTAGATGAACCTACAAACCATTTAGACATTCATTCAAAGGATGTTTTGCTTGAAGCTTTGCAAAAGTTTTCGGGAACGGTTTTGTTTGTTTCTCATGATAAGTATTTTATACAAAATCTAGCAACAGGAATCATTGAATTAAAGCATGAGGGCGATGAATTAAATCCTTCTAGTTCTTCACCTTCAAGAATTAGATTTTTTCCTGGCACTTATGATTATTATTTATACCAAATTGAGAAGGAAGAAAAAGGGGAGAGTGCTTCATTTTTCCCTATCCAAAATGAAAAAACACCTGATAATAAAATTTCTATTTCTTATGAAGAGCAAAAAAAGAAACGAGCAGAAAGTGCAAAAAAGAAAAAAGAAGAAGCTATGTTGATTGATAAGATGGAGCAACTTGAAAAAAATATAAAAGCTAAAGAAGAATTATTGGGTACACCTGAAGTATACAAAAATGGAGATGAAACCAAAAAAATTAAAGGTGAAATAGCCATTTTAGAAGAAGAGTTGGCAATAGCTACAAAAGAATGGGAAAAATTGGGATGATCTCACTCTTTAGTAGAATTCTATTTCTTTGTAATCTCTTTATACAAGTCAAACAAAAAGCTAACACGCTCGGCGT
>CAUUAF010000023.1:0-20277 GCA_963543085.1 uncultured Treponema sp.
TGCTAGCTTTTGAAAGGAGATTTTGCAAAACAGATATCTTTGAAGAAACTTTTGCACCTCCTATGATTGCTGTAAAAGGTTTTTCTGGATTTTTTAGTATCGGTTCTAAATGTGTAATCTCTTTTTCCATTAATAAACCTGCAACAGCTTCAGATGTAAATTTTGCAATAGTTGAAGTTGAAGCATGTTCCCTATGAGCCGAACCAAAAGCGTCATTAACAAAGATATCTCCATATTTTGCTAGTTCTTTTGCAAATGCTTCTCTTTCTTTTTCATCTTTTGCTTTTTCACCTTTTTCTAGTCTTGTATTTTCGAGCATTAAAATATCCCCATTATTTAGAGAATTAACAAGCTCTAATTGACCAACACATGATGAGGCAAATTTTATTTCTTTTCCTAAAAGTTTACCAAGATATGTAGCAACAGGAAGAAGATTGTGTTTTGCTTTGATATAAGCCTCTTTGTCAAAAGGTTTTCCCTCCTTTGTGGCTTTTTCTTCTGCCTTTTTTGCGTCTTTTTCTGGGTCACCCAAATGACTCATAAGGACAATAGATTTGACATCATGTTCCAACAAATACTTAATTGTGGGAACACTAGCTATTATGCGTTCAGCATCCTGCACTTCTCCATCTTTCATGGGAACATTAAAGTCCACACGCATAATAACTCTTTTTCCTTTGAGCTCTACATCTTTTATTGTTTTTACCATATAACCCCCTTAAAGTTTAAACTAAAAATCTTTATTATATTTTTAGCTCATGTTTTGATATTACCATATATTTTTAATGAGGAAAATAGTATAAATTGTGTAGTTGTTTTGATGTTTTAGCTAGATGAACACTGAAAACACTGCTTAGTCTGACTTAAAAAAGTAGTCTTCTTCTATCTGGACTATAAAACTAGGCAAATCTTATAAATTAAAATCTTATTTTTTATAGAAATCTACTATAGACCTACCATAATGACGTTCATCAGTTTTAGTCAATCCTTCTATATCGTCATTTGGTTTTTCTTTTGGACGGTGCATTAATATTAAGCTACCTTCTTTTGTCGTTGGTGAATTACTAAGCAAAGTCAAAAGTTCCCTATGAAACTTATAAGGAAAAGGAGGATCAATGTAGATAATGTCAAAAGCCTCACTATTACGTTTAATAAAAAGCTCTGTTGACATTCTTTTACACATAATTTTATTTTTTGCTATAGAAACATTGTTTAAAAGAGTGCCAAATTTGATTACATCTTTTTCAACAGCAACAATAGGATTAGCTCCACGAGAAGAAGCTTCTAACGCACAAATTCCCGAACCACTAAATAGGTCTAAAAATGAAAAACCTGATATATTTCCTAATATTGAAAAAAGAGAAAGGCGCATTCTATCCATTGCAGGACGTATAACGCCCTTTGGACATTGCACAATTCTATTCTTTAATTCACCACCTGTAATACGCATAGTTTCAAGCATTAAGTAGACAAGCTAGCTCATTTTGAGAAACAAGCTCGTTTTCTAGCTCTGAAGCATCCCCTTGCTCAACAACTTCCTCAATTTTTTTCAACATTTCTTTATGCTTAACCAACATATCAGTAATTTGGTCAATATCAAAGGAAATTTTGCAATGAGAGTGATTCGATTTGATAATATTGATTAAATCAATATACCTTGATATACAAAAATGCAAGCCTTGAAGCACATCAATAAAATTTTGCAAAGATGACTGTGGATATATCTGCTCAAATAATCTATCTATAACCTTATCAAAAAAGAATACATCACTTAAAATTTTTGCACTAAAAAGTCTTTCATCAATGTCTAGCTTTAAGGCATCACAAAGAGTGTCAATTTGGCGTAGCAAAGCGTAGATATTATCTTGAAATGCGATGTTATAAAGCATATTCCCTTCCCCCTACTCGCCTCATAGTCGGAAAAATATTATATAACCTTTAATATACTCAACATAAATAAAAAAAGAGGCGGAAAAACCACCTCTTTTGATAAGACTAATTATTTATTAAGTCTTGCAGCTATTCTAAAACCTGCTATGTCAAGCGAAGGGGGAAAAACTATCTTAAAGCGTATTGAAGAAGTAACTGAAGCTGCTGCATTTCCAGCCCATCCACCTCTGAGTGCATGCCCTTCATCTCCCTTATTTGTACCTACAGGATCTTTTCCTAAATCTCCCTGCAATACAGGAACATAAAAATCATAACACCATTCCCAAACATTACCAGACATATCATAAAGTCCATATCCATTTGGTTCTTTAAGCTTTACTTGATGAGGACGAGACTCTTTGCCTACTGCAGAACCAATATACCAAGCGTAGTTCTTTAGCTCTGCTTCATTGTTTGTTCCAGACCATTTATTGTTTTTTCCGCCTCTTGCTGCCCATTCCCATTCAGCCTCTGTAGGAAGACGAAAACCAGTTTTTTCCATGTTTAGATAAACTTCTTTTTTAGTAATTCCATCTTGCATTGTATATGGTGTTTTTAATTCTTTATCAGAATAGTAGGCATATTCTTTTTCATCTTTCAAAACCAGTCTTGTTAACTCGTTGCAAAATACTACACACTGCAACCATGAAACTTTTTCCACAGGTTGCTTCGTTACAACTTCTTCATCATATGGCTTTTTCCACATACTTGGATTTTGCCCCATTACAGCTTCCCATAATCCTTGCGTGGTTTCTGTTTCTGCCATATAAAACTCAGTTAAACTCACAGTATGACCTTTGTTGCAAAAACCATTGCCTACACAGTCTTGATTATCATCTCCAAGCATTACGTTCTCAGCTTTTGGTATTTTTTTCATCACGAATTCAACCTCACCAATCTTAAAAGTTTTATCTTGACCTGAAGCTGGATCATTAGACTCAGGTGTATTTTTACTTTTAACACCATTATTACAACTTATAAAAGTTAATAAAATAATAAGGAAAACAAATTTTGTATATTTTTTCATAAAACCTCCAAGCATTGTTAGCTATATACAAGGAGGAGAATTATAAAAATGAGAAAACATAATGTCAAGATAAGTTTACTTTTTGTTTATTAATCTGAAGTCAAAATACTTATTACACTTTAAATTTTCCAACTTCTTTAACAAGATTTTCAATGCTTATTTTATTTTTTTCTGTTATTTCTTTTACTTCTTCTGTCGCATTATTTATTTGAGTGGCTCCTGCTGCCATTTCTTCCATACTATCTTTTATCATCCTTGTAAGATTGTTTAGCTTTTCCATTTCATTAGAAACAGTCTTACTTGAATTAAACATTTCATTTGAACTTATTTCAACTTCACCTGTCACATGATTAATAGTGTCAACAGATTTAAGAATTTCGTTACTTGAAACTTCTTGCTCTTTCATTGCCAAGTTAAGTTTTCCTGTGATACCTTTCACTTGTTCTGATAATTGAAATATAGTGGTAAACTTTTCTTCCACTATCCTAGAAGAAAAAGAAAGTTCTTCAATTTCACTAGAAAGTAATTTCAATGTTTTTGATATATTCTTGCCCTGCATACTAGATTCTTCAGCTAGTTGCCTAATCTCAGTTGCAACCACAGCAAAGCCTGTTCCAGCATCTCCTGCATGAGCTGCTTCAATTGCAGCATTCATTGCAAGAAGATTTGTTTGACTAGCAATGTGTTGAATCACACTTGACGCTTCCATAAGTCCACTCGACCCAGTAGATATATTTTGTGTTGCTTCATTAGATTTTGATATTTTTTCTTTGCCATCAGATATTGCTTTTTCAAGTTCACCAATTGATTCATCTGTTTTTTCCAACATTGTTGCAATACTCTTGATATTAGCAACCATTTCTTCTATTGAAGATGAAGATTGCAAAAGGCTATTAGACTGTTTTTCTATATTGTTGTTAAGATTTTCTATTACTTTTATGATTTTGTCCACAAGCTTGGTTATTTCTTCAACAACTTTTGACTGTGTTAGAGTCTGTTTTTCAACACTTTTTATATTAGAATTGATTTCGCTCATACTAGAAGCTGTTTGGCTCATATTAATATTCAAGTCTTCACCAACTTCTTGCATAAGATGTGAGTTCTTATCAATATTTTTAATGGATAATGCAATCTTTTCAATCGTTTGATTAAAATAAGCAGAAAGATCTGTCATTTCATCATTACCAGAAATAGAAAGACGAACAGAAAGGTTGCCATCCCCTTCAGCAATACGTTGCAAAGCACTCGCAGTGCTTTTTATTGGTTTTATGATATAATAGGAAACAAAATAAACTACTAATATTGTAATGCTTAAAATTATAGTTGTAATGATAAATATACTAAGCCTTAGTATTTGAATTCCTTGCATAAACTCTTTTTGAGGAGCAGAAAGAAGCACAATCCAATCTTTAGATTTCATTCTTGCAAAAGTAGCAATATACGTCACATCCTTATATGTGTAAAACAAGACTTTTGTTTCTTTAGAATGTATAGCTTCACTTTCAAAATTTGCAATGCTTTTTAAGCTTTCATCTTTTTTTGCTTCTTCTATAGAATTTTCTCTCTTTAGAACTGATTCAAATTCATCATCAGCAACAGTTACTCCATGTGAATTTATAATATAACAGTCACCTGTTTCTCCCAAAACGATGTCTCTAATATTGTCTGTTAGCCATTCCCCTTTTAAGAAAGCAACAAGAACAGATGAAACATTATTTCGCTCATCATAAACTGGCACGATAAACGCAATTGAAAACATATTTATAGCATAAGAAAAATATGGTTCCAAAAGAATCTTTTTCCCACTTAAAGCATCTTTAAACCATGCTCGGTCTATAACAGAAATATTTTCTCCTTGTGCTGTAGTTGTACGTCCATTTTTATCAAATACAAATAAATGTTGCATATCTTTAAGAGATGCTTTTTCTGAAAGAAGGAAACGATTTTTATCTCTAATAGAAATTTGAGAAGACCAAACAACATTCATTCTTGAAAGTCCTTCCATAAATTGAAAAAATCTATTTATTCTTCCATCAATGATCTTAGTAACACTCACAGCCTTTTCTGATAAATGTTCCGAAACCCTTTCTGTTATTGCTTTGGTTGAAATATCAACAGCCAATATAGAAAGAGACATACAGGTAGCTAAAATAATAAAAACAAAAACCAATATAAGTTTTATTTTAATAGAAAAACGTTTTGTTTTAGATTTATTAGATTTTTTATGGGAGGGGATTTTCATGTAGATCTACACTCCTTAACAGCTACTTAGAGCTCAATTGAATTCATATAACATGATTAATTATTGATAGGTTACATATATGAGAAAAGAAAAACCCTAAGCATGAAACACCATACTCAGGGTTAGAAATTGTTTTAAGCAAAACTATAATTTCGCTAGAATACCATCAATGCTATCTTTAGCATCACCTAAAAGAAGGTGCACTTTCTCTTTCATTTCATATAGTGGATTTGGCACTCCTGCATATCCTGGCTTTAAGTCAAAGTTGCAGATTATAATATGTTTACCCTTATCTGCTTCTAGCACTGGCATGCCATATATCGGAGTTCCTTCAGCTGTGTTTGCTGCTGGATTAACAACATCACTTGCCCCTATAATTATAACAAGGTCAGTCTTTTCAAAGTCCCCGTTAATGGCTTCCATTTCATATAGCTTTTCGTAAGGAATATCCACTTCGCATAGCAAGACATTCATGTGTCCTGGCATTCTTCCTGCAACTGGATGAATTGCAAAGCGAACATTCTTTCCCATACTCTCAAGCTTATCAGCTAGCATTTTGACTCTTGACTGTGCTTGAGACACTGCCATTCCATAGCCTGGAACAATGATTACGTTCTTTGCTTCTTTAAGCCACGAAGCAAACTTACCTTCATTGCTATCATTATTGCTTTCAACCTTAGCACAAGATTTGGAAGAGTCGTTCAATTTAGAAAGCAATTTATCAATGCTATCTTTAGCATCACCTAAAAGAAGGTGTACTTTCTCTTTCATTTCATATAGTGGATTTGGTACTCCTGCATATCCTGGCTTTAAGTCAAAGTTGCAAATTATAATATGTTTACCCTTATCTGCTTCCAACACAGGCATGCCATATATCGGAGTTCCTTCAGCTGTGTTTGCTGCTGGATTAACAACATCACTTGCCCCTATAATTATAACAAGGTCAGTCTTTTCAAAGTCCCCGTTAATGGCTTCCATTTCATATAGCTTTTCGTAAGGAATATCCACTTCGCATAGCAAGACATTCATGTGTCCTGGCATTCTTCCTGCAACTGGATGAATTGCAAAGCGAACATTCTTTCCCATACTTTCAAGCTTATCAGCTAGCATTTTAACTCTTGACTGTGCTTGAGATACTGCCATTCCATAGCCCGGAACAATGATTACGTTCTTTGCTTCTTTAAGCCACAAAGCAACATCATCATTTGAGCTTTGCTCTTTTGCTTGATCCTTAGTATTTCCTTCAGTAGCTTGAGCTTTTGAAACAGCTGGTGAAACAACAACTTTTGCTCCCTTGCTAAAAAGAATGTTTGCAAGACTTCTATTCATTGCACGGCACATAATTTGAGTGAGAAGCAAACCAGAAGCTCCAACAATACCACCAACAGACACCGTTAAAATGTCTCGTGTTGCCATACCTGCAATAGCGGCTGCAACTCCTGATGTGGAATTAAGAAGTGATATGGTGATAGGCATGTCTGCCCCGCCAACACGGATTGCAAAAACAACTCCAAAAATAAGGCTTATTAGTGTTCCTGCAATAGAAGTTGGAACAAAATATTTTTCCACATATCCAGCTTCAATAGGAACAAAAGCAAAAAATGCAATAAAAGCCAAAGATAGAACTAAACAAATGCTTGTCCACATTTGGTGTAAAGGCAACACAACAGGCTGTTGCTTAAGAACCCTGTGTAGCTTTCCTGCTGCAACCAAACTACCAGAGAAAGTCACAGCACCCACAACAACTGCGATAGCTGAAGTAACAAGCTCAAAACGCCCAGCACTTACTCCTCCACTAAGCAAGGTGAGAAGACCCACCACTGCAGAAGCAGCTCCTCCAAGCCCATTCAAAAGGGCTACAGTTTGGGGCATAGAAATCATGTCAACCTTAATAGTTAAAAATACCCCGACAACAAAGCCTACTGCAAGGCCTAACCACACAATAGTAGAAGAAAGTATTCCATAGTGAATAAAGACTACTAAAATTGCTAAAAGCATACAAAAAGCACTCAAAGCATTGCCAAGACGAGCAGTTTTAACCTTACTCATCATGCTAATACCTAAAAGCACTCCAAGACTCAAGATTGCAGAAATAATGTAGTATGCAATTGAATAATAATTCATCACACTATTCCTCCTTCTTAGTCTTTTTGTCAGACTTAAACATCTTTAACATTCTATTAGTAAGCCCAAAGCCTGCAACAACATTGCACATAGCACATACAATTCCAAAAAAACCTGCAATTTTACTACCTGTCATTACAGCAATAGCCGTACTTGTCATAGTGGCAAGCACAGTAACTCCTGAAAGAGCATTCATACCAGACATCAATGGAGTGTGTAAAAGGCTTGGAACATTCTTTATAAGAAAATATCCCAAGACTGTTGTCACAAGAAAGACAATAACTAGTATTAGCTCTAAGCTCATAGTCCCATTGCCTCTTTTGCACCTTTATGAACAATCTCTCCATTATATGTTGTCAAAATGCCTTTTACGATGTCATCATTCATATCTAGTTCAATCTTTCCATTTTTAATTAAATATTTTGCAAGGTTTGTTATGTTTTGACTAAACATCCAAGTTGAGCTTGAAGGAAGAAGACCAGGGATGTTTTTAATGCCTACAATGTGCACTCCATGCTTTTTAACCACTTCACCAGGAGGTGTTAATGCACAGTTTCCACCTTGGTCAATAGAGATATCCACTATTACAGAACCAGGTTTCATGCTCTTAACCATTTCTTCTGTTATAATAACAGGTGCTAACTTACCTGGAACCAAAGCAGAAAGGAAGATGATATCCATATCTTTAACATGAGGAGCTAAAAGCTCTCTTTCTTTTGCCAATGTCTCAGGCTTTAAGTGAAGAGCATAACCACCTTCTCCAATTGCTTCGTTTTCTGGCACACCCAAGTCTACAATCTTTGCACCTAAAGACTGTGCTTGTTCTCTAGCAGCAGGGCGAATATCAGCAGCATGGACTACAGCACCCAATCTCTTTGCAGTTGCCAATGCTTGTAAGCCACCAACACCAGTACCAATAACCAAAACATTCATAGGCTTAATCATTCCAACAGCACAGAAAATCTGTGGAATAAACTTTGGTAAAAGGTTTGCAGCAATCAAAATTCCTTTATATCCTGCACAAGTACTCATAGAAGTTAGAGCATCCATGTTTTGAGCTCTTGAAATGCGAGGAACACCATCAAGAGTTAAAGAAATGACACCTTTCTTTGCCATGTCTTTTACCATCTGATGATTTACAGGAGCAGCTGGGTGAATGAATGTGATAAGATATTGCCCTTTGTGCATCATATCAATTTCATGACACTTTTTTTCTTCACTATATAAAGGCTCTTTAACCTTTAAGATAAGCTCAGCTTCATCATAGATTTTTTTCACATCATCTACGAGTTCTGCTCCAACAGCCTTATACTCTTCATCACTAAAATAAGAACCAGAGCCAGCACCTTTTTCAACCAACACTTTATGCCCATCTTTAATTAAGCTAGCACAAGTTTCTGGGGTGGAGGAAACACGATCCTCACCATGCATAATTTCTTTTGGAACTCCGATAATCATACCATCTCTCCTAATTTTTAAGCCTATTGGCTTTATTATTAATTCCATATTGATGTTGTTCGCACCATATAAGGAATATGTCGTTATAGTATACAAGACTAGGCTATTTTTCAAGTAAGTAGCTTGAGGGAAACAGCTACTAAAACTTTATCAAATAAAATCTATGCAATTGAAAAATGTATAAGAAAAAATGCAGAATTAAATGACCACCTAAAAATTACACATAATAACCATCTGCTAGTTTAAAAACAAAAAAGCACAAGGCTAAGGCTTTTGAACCTTAAACCTTGTGCTAAAAATCTTTGAAAAATCAAAAAGCTATCTACTTATAACTCTTTCTCTTAAAAAATCTTTTGTCATCATTTCTTCTATGAATGAATAATCAATATTTTTGGGCATAGCTCCATAAGAAGTTGGAATACCAAATAGCGAAGAAGGAGTATTAAAACTATTGCTATCTCTTAAATTCATAAGATTTAACGTATGCTCATTCTTATAGTCAATAATATAATGGAACTTATCTACAGTCTCTGCCTCAGAACCCACTTGGCATTTAACTGCAATTTCAATCTTATAAACATTTCCATCTAGGAATTCATAAGAATGAGCCCAACTTGCACCAAGCTTATAGGTGCCATACTCATCTTTCTCATCATCTTTTGCAACATAATCTGTGTAGTTTGGATCAGCAACATAATTAGTACCTTCCTTCTTACTAATAGTATATTTAACCTCTTTGATTATTGAAGAATCCATAAGAGTTCTAACAGGACTAAACTCAAAAACATCTTTGCCTTCCCCTGATTTGCCTGATAGGAATGGTCTCCATGTAGGAATATCTTTGCCATCTTCCCACCAAGAAAACTTTTGATTTTTTGCAATAGTAAGCTCTTTAGGCTCAGTTGGAACAGCCTTATTCAAATTATCATACACCATAGACTGAGTTCTATAGTTATAGATCATATCAAAAGCAAAAGTAGCAGGTAGCTCTCTACTGGTTAGTTCTGGCCAAGTAACTTTCACTTTGTTATTCAATCCAATTAAGAAGCCATGCTTAACAGATGTTTTTCTCCACTTCTTTCCATAATATAAAGGCAACATTGGATATGGTGTGTTTTTATCATTTGAGATGAACATATCAATATATTTTTCATCCAAATCAAGGGTTTGTCTAACCAATGCTCTTCTACTTTGACCTTGTGTTATACCTGCAAACATTCTCTTAAATTCATGCTTATCTTTTGGCTTACCACTACCATCATCTTCCATAACATTATAATATAAGCAGAAAGGACTTGCAGCACCTTGTGTCATGAATATTCCCACATTGTCCATATAAGCTAAGTCATCAAGCCCTGCTGGATTTAGTTGCCGATCTTTGAACACACTACCTTTAGAATAGTATGGGAAAAGCAAGAATCTACCAACACCATAAATCATGGAACGTCCTGAGTTCCAGTTTATTTGTGAAATACCAGCAACCTGCGGAGTTCCACTCCAGAATTCATCGTAATTTGGTGCAGGTGTGTCTTTAAATGTGTTTTCTATCTCTATAGTGTAAGTTTGTTCTTTTCCAGATTTTGAAGTAATTTTAATTTCGTAGCTAACAGTGCCAGCACCAACAATTAAAATCTCTCTATACTTATTGCCAGAAATATTTACTATAGGTTTTTCTTCATTATTTTTTGTGATATCCACATCTGCAACAACATAACCAGCAAACAAACCAGACATAGTACTATCACCAATTGTTGTTGCATAATTTGCATCTCTTCCACTTTCGCACTTCAAAACTTCTCTTTTTTCAAGGGGTATGTCGAAATCCATCAACAATGTAACCGTTGAATACCTAACATCTCCAATCTTAACTTTTGCTTTATTACTAAGAACTAGATGAAACTCTAATGGGGTTACGGTATCGCCATTATCACCACTCAATATCCTAGCATTATTAGGCATAAGTGGAAAATCAGCAGGATTATCATATTTGCTCACAGAGAATGTTCGAGTAGCTTTTTTAAAGTCCTCAAATTCCACTTCCATATTCACACTCACATAATCACTTGTGTCAAGATTATATGTTGCACTTATTTTATCTGAAGATATAACTGCATTTTTTCCGTTAATGGTAACTTTGCTCATAGCAGAAGATGTAGTTCTTATTATAACTTCGCCAATATCTTTTGTCGTTGAGAATGAAGGATTGGTATCTTTCATAATTTCTTTTTCAACATTGTCATCTTCTGATTTAAAATACACTTTTAAGTCTAAAGCATCAGTGAGTTCCCTTTTAACTATCATAGCTTTGGTAAAATCATTCATATCAGGTGATGAAAGTTTAATAGTCAAGGCTTTTTCTTCTAATGAAATATCTTTAATTGGTATTAATACAAGCCCTGCCGTTGCATTTCCTGTATAATCTTTTCCATCTAAAGTCACAGTAGCTGAATATTCAGCACAATTTTCTGCACGCACCTGAAGTGTTTTTGAAGTATCAGTAGCATAAACAGTGAGTTCATCTTTATTTCGTATATCATGCCCCCAAAGCTTCAAAAGAGATAGCTTAAAATCTGGCTTAACTCTTTTCACTCTTACAGTCTTAGCAAAATCATTCATTCCAATTGCTGAAAGCTTAATGGTCAACTCTTTTTCTTCCATTGGAATGCCCTTAATTGGAATTTCCACATTTCCTGCTGTTGCGTTTCCTGTATATTCTTTTCCATTAAAGAGTGCAGTAACTGAATATTCATCACAATTAGAAACAGTCACTTCAAGTATTTTTGGCTCATCACTTATAAGAACCTTGAGTTCATCTTCATTTTTTATATCATGCCCCCAAAGAGATAGTCCAAATAACCTAAAATCAAGGTCTACCCTCTTAACTTTTAATGTCTGACTCCATTCGTTTTTACCACTTGCAGAACATTTGATAGAAAGCGTCTTTTCTTCTTTTGAAATATCAGCAATTTCTATTTTTGCCTTGCGAGAAACACTATCTACTGTATAGTTTTTATCCCCCAACATTACATCCACTTTGTAGTCAGCACAGTTTGAAACTTCAATTTCTAGTGTTTTTGGTTTGTCTTTTCCATTCACAACAAGAGATGAAATTCCCCATATGTTATGTCCCCAAAGTTCAATATTTGTTACATCAAAATCTTCAAGTTGCACATTCTCTGTAGTCTTTGTCACTTTTAGTGATTTAGTGAAGCTCTTCATGCCTGTGCCTGTTAGCGTAATAACAAGCGATTTCTCTTCTGTTGGAAGGTCTGCAATCTCTATTCTTGCCTTGCCAGATGTTGCATTGCCTGTATAGTCTTTATTGTCTACTTTTGCAACCACTGCATAATCATCACAGTTTGACACTTCAATTTCCAACACTTTAGGTGTGTCTTTTGCATTAACAAGCACCTCATTTTCTTCTTTTACGTTATGCCCCCAAAGTCTAATTCTCGTAACATCAAATTCTTTAGGTGGCACTACTTCAACCACTTTTCTAACCTTCAGTGATTTACGAAAATCTTTCATGCCTGTGCTGGTAAGCTTAATTACCACTGTTTTTTCTTCTTCAGGAATATCACTAACTTCTATTTCAGCAACTCCAGAATCACCAAGGAGTTTGTAATTCACTCCACCTATCACCATTGTAACATTATAGCTATCACAATTTGACACCCCTATTTCTAATGTTTTTGGCGTGTCTTTTGCATTAACAACAATAGAAGAAACATCTTTTATGTCATGAGACCAGAGCTTAATCTTTGTTACATCAAAATCTTTAGGCTGTGTGTTTTGCACATCTTTTTTAACCTTCAATGATTTACGGAAATCTTTCATACCTGTGCCAGTAATCTTAATCACTACTGGTTTTTCTTCTTCAGGAATGTCACTAACTTCTATTTCAGAGATACCTAAAGAAGCTGTCCCTGTATAAGTTTTTCCACCTATAACCATTGTGACACTATAATCATCACAATTAGAAACTTCAATTTCTAACACTTTAGGTGTGTCTTTTGCATTAACAACAGCAGAAGAAATATCTTTTATGTCATGAGACCAGAGCTTAATCTTTGTTACATCAAACTCTTTAGGTTGTGTGTTTTCAGAATCTTTTTTCACGCTCACTGTTTTAGTGAAGTTTTTCATGCCTGTGCCTGTTAGCGTAATAACAAGCGATTTCTCTTCTGTTGGAAGGTCTGCAATCTCTATTCTTGCCTTGCCAGATGTTGCATTGCCTGTATAGTCTTTATTGTCTACTTTTGCAACCACTGCATAATCATCACAGTTTGACACTTCAATTTCCAACACTTTAGGTGTGTCTTTTGCATTAACAACAATAGAAGAAACATCTTTTATGTCATGAGACCAAAGCTTAATCTTTGTCACATCAAATTCTTTAGGTTGTGTGTTTTCAGAATCTTTTTTCACACTCACTGTTTTAGTGAAGTTTTTCATACCTGTGCATGTTAGCGTAACAACAAGCGATTTCTCTTCTGTTGGAAGGTCTGCAATCTCTATTTCAGCTGATCCTACTGCACCAGTTCCCAAATAACTTTTTCCATCTAAACTGACAGTAACGCTATATTCATTACAATTCTCAACTTCAATTTCCAATGACTTCGGTGTGTCTTTATCATTAACAACAATGGAAGGAACATCTTTTATATCGCGACTCCAAAGTTTAAGTTTTCTCACCTTAAATTCTTTAAGGTTTGCGTCTTCAGCGTCTTTTTTAACTTTGAATGATTTACGAAAATCATTCATACCTGCACCAACAAGCTTAAGCACTAATAGCTTTTCATCAGTTGTGATGTCTTCTATTGGTATTTCTGTAATCCCCAATGAACTAGTGCCTGTGTAAGACTTGCCACCTAAACTCACAGTAACTTTATAGTCTTCACAATTTGAAACTTCAATTTCTAATACCTTTGAGGTAGCTTTTTCGCTCACCACTATCAAAGTATCAGAAACCAAATCTTTCCCCCAAAGTTTAAGGCTTGAGACATCAAAGTCTTTGTTTGTACCCCCCCCCGAGCTACCTTTACAAGCCATAATGCTAAAGATAGCAACAAAGCTTAAAAGGCTTAAGAATAAACAACTTTTTTTCATACTAAATTCCTCCTAAAATAAATTAAAAAAATCATAAACCAATACCACGTATTGTAACATGGAAAAATGAAAAAAGTAAGAAGTAATTGCAGTAGTAAAGGCACCTCATAATAACATAAGGTGCTTTCAAGAGAAGTTGTTTTATTTATTTAATTTTCACAAAGAATTTTTCTATATATCTAATACGTGCATCTGCTTCATTCCAAAGCGGACTATTTGGGAAAGTGCTTGTAAGGAATTTATAAGCAGACAAAGCCATTTTTATATTTTTTTGTTCTGTATTTAATTCATAAGCCTTACCACGCAAAAAATACGCCTCATCCATATTTGTGGAAGCAACTGCAAAAAAGTCATCTAATCTTTCCAATGCTTTTTTTGCGTCCCCATTTGAGATTGCTTCAGAAACTTCTGCAATAATCTTTTTTGCATCTTCACCAGAAACCTTAGTCTTTGCATTTTCTGGACTTATGCTTGCAATATTAGTAAATACTTCAGGCTCTTTATAAGTAGAATTGCCTATTTTGTTGTTAGAAGGAGTGGCAGGTTTCAGAGTTTGCATATTGCTATCAACAACACTGTTTGTCGTAGGTTGTTTTGACGAAGCTTCTTCTTTTTTAGTTGTATCTTCAGTTTTAATGCCAACCTTATCAGCATCCACATTAACTTCGTTTGGAATCTTTTTTGCAGGCTTATCATCAGCTTTTTTTGCACCCTTCCCTTGATATTCAAGAACCAAAGAATCTTTTTGAACTCCATCATTATTAGGAATAACCTTCACAGAAACAGCATCAACAATAAAATCTCCTGAAAAAACATCAAAATAAGAGAAATTTAAAACGTAATTTCCTTCATTTTCCGCTGTGAACGTAAAAAAAGTCTTACCATTTTCCATCTTTCGTTTAACATAGCTTAGACCTTTTTGTGAAGTTTCTTCACCAAGGTATACCCAACCTTCACCAGGATAAGAAAAATCAATATTTTGTCCCTTTAATATATTTGTATACCTTGAGATATTAACCTTGTCTTCTTCATCCACAACGCTTGAAAGCTCTCCCTTATTCTCGCCATTTTGCTTGTCTGCTATCTCGCCTTCCCTCTCATCATCAAAAGTAAATTGAGGCTCTTCATAGCCAAAATTAAACTGGGATTCCTCATCTTCAAAGCTAAGTTCATGTTCTTCATCACTAAAATCAAATTTAGGTTCATTATCCTCATTAAAACTGGGCGACACGGCATTGTCATCAAAATCAACTATAGCATTTTCTTCATTTGAACTATCTGCAACTTGATCGTTCGAAAGTGCATTTTCATCTTCTGTTGTCACCTCTGAAATTTGATTCTCTCCTTCAGGTGCTTCAATAGGTTTTTCTTTTTCTACTACATCTTGAGTTTTTCCAACATGTTGCCTAACAACATTTGGAATGCGCTTTTGAAAAAAAACTACAGAATCTTCAAGTTCTTTTAATATTTCCAAAGATGGTAAAATCTTTTTTTGCTCTTCTTTCTTTTCTTCCTTCTTAGGCTCTACCCTGCTAGATTCTGAAAATAAATCACTATAGTCTTGCAAAGCACTCTCATCCGCAATCCTATTTTTTTCCTCTTCTTCAACTTCTTTATTTTCAGCTTCAAAAGATACCTTTTCATCATTTTTTGAGATAACATCTCCATTAGTTTCGTTCTTTATATCTTTTTTTTCGTCTTCCTTGTTTTCCCCTTTCTTTTCTTCGTTTTCTAGTGTATTAGAAGAATTGACCAAAGTTTTTTTATCTTCTTCTTGCTGTATATCAGGGAGTTTTAAGCTTTCTGTTGTAGGAGTCACATTTTCTTTTGACTTTTCTACTTCTTCAATCTTATTTATTGCAACATTTTCATCAGGAACTACAAGACTAGATTCTTTTTCTGATCTATCAATCACATCTTTTTTTTCTGTTGTTGCTATGTTACTGTCTAAAGTTGCACATGAAAAAGACGCAAGGATCAATAAGAATATTAAAATTTTACGCATGTCTCCTCCCTTTCAGTAAAAAACTATACCCAATGGATAATTCGGCATTTTTTATACATCACTTTAAGAAAAGCAATTTTTCAAAATAAATCCCTGCAGGTTTATGGCACATTATCAAGAAGCTTATCAATAACAGCTCTATTTTGCATTTTAAGTGTTTCTAAATCTTCTTTAGAGAAAGGCTCTATCCACCACTCAATTTCATTCATTGACCATTGTTTTCTTTGCTTTCGTGAAAATTGCACAGGTGGCATTTTCAACGGCTCATCCAAAAGATATAGCATGTTTGTGTCAACTATAACAGGCTTTTTAGCTTCGTCATTTGCGCTTTTAATTGCTCTCACTCTCACAATCAAAAGAAAACCAAACACAAAAAGACCTACAACCAACAAGCCCACAACAATCCCCATCTTATTTTCAACTAGTTTTTCAAAAAGCTCTTTAATCTGCATAAACAATTCTCCTATCTTCAATCTTCTTTTATTCTTTTATTAGGACGAGGAGGAATCACAACTTCTTCCTCTTCAACCTCTTCTTCCATAAATTCATCATTAACAATAGCATTTTCTCTTTTAATTTCTTCAAAATTAGTGTCTAGTTTGAAAGCAATCATCTTTGACACTCCTGATTCTTCCATAGTAACACCAAGCATAACATTAGCACCTATAGCTGTTTTTTTATTGTGAGTGATAACAATATATTGACTCACATTTGCAAATTCTTTTAGTGTGTTAATAAAACGTATAACATTTTGCTCATCTAGTGCAGCATCAATTTCATCCAAAAGGCAAAAAGGCGAAGGTTTTACCATATAGGTTGCAAAAAGAAGAGACACTGCAGTCATAGATTTCTCTCCACCAGAGAGTAAGCCAATATTTTCAAGTCTCTTGCCTGGTGGTTGTGCAAAAATATCAATTCCCGAATCAAGAACGTTGTTTGGGTCTGTAAGACGAACCTCTGCTCGCCCTCCACCAAAAAGTCTTCTAAACATATTATGAAAATTTTTCTTAATTTTATTGTATGTTTCAACAAACAACTGTGTAGATTCTGCTCTAATTTCTTCAGTAATCCTAACTAAGTCTTTTTGTGCTTTTTCAAGGTCTTGAATCTGAGAGCTCAAAAACTCATGCCTTTCTTTCACTTCCTTAAACTCTTCAATAGCCATGAAGTTGACATGACCCATATCACTAATTTCAGTTTTTAATTTGTTCGCTTTTTCTCTTAATTCACTCGCACTCATCTTTATAGTATACATTCGCTCTTCAAATTCCATAATCTGTCTGGAATGAGTTTCTCTAAAGGTATCTTTAATATTTTTAATGTATGACTCAAGAGCAACAATATCCATTTGCAACTTTTCAAGTTTACTCAACACAGCCATTTTTTTGCTATTATATTCTTCCAGTTTTTTCCTATTTCCCGAAAGATAACTGTTTTTTGATTGTATCACTTTTTCTAAACTTGAAAGTTCTTCTGCAAGACCTTCTCCTTTATGCACTATAGAATTAATCTCTCCTTGAAGTTCTAATTTTTCTTCCATATTTTGTTGTTGCTTAGCTTCATGAGATAGCCTTTCACTTTCAAGTTCTTCTAACCTTTCAGATTCACTTCTCTCTTGTTTTTCAAGAATCTTAATTTGACTTTGAAGCCCTTGAATTTCAATAAATTTCTTTTCTTTTTCTATGCGTAATTCTTCAAGAACTTTTTTAGCTTTATCAATATCAAGAGTGAGCGTAGTGTTTTCTTTTTCTATTCTTTCTATTTCAAGCCTTACTTCTTCTATTTTTCCAGTTGTTTTTGTAATTTGCTCATCAATTTTTCTTTTCTTTGTGATAATACCTTCTGGAGATAAAAAATCGTCAATAAACAATGCAGAATGCCCCTTAAAAGCTTCAAAATCATTCTTCATTTTTTCTGCAAGTTCATAAATCTCATTAAAACTTGTCAAAGCTTTTTCAAACGCTTCCTTTACATTTTCTTTTGAAAATGCCTCATCTAAAGAAATGTCATTGAATAATGCAATATTAGCTTTGGTTAAGTCTTGTAATTTTTCTATAAGAGAATTTAGTAGCTTTGCCTCAGCATTTTTTTGTTCTATCGAAACACCTTGAGATTTTAGCTTTTCATCAAGTTCTTTCACAATATCTTCTGTGATTTGCTTCAAAGACGAAGAAAAAGAAGATGTGTCTGCTTCAAGTTGAACTATCTTTTCCTTATTACTTTTGATTTTTTCATTATTAGAGCTTAGTTTATCAATTGCAAGATTTATATTTTCTTCCATCTGTGCAATGTTTTCTTCTATATTGCTATACTTCTTATTGAGTGAGATAACAGAACCTTTCATCTCATCAATTTCTTCTCGACTCTCAGTGAGTCTTGCATTACAAGAAGTGATACGAGCTATTGTCAAATTTAACTTTTCTGACAATTGAGAATCCATTTTGACATATAACTGCAATTGGTTTTCTTTTTCTCGCCTTTCAATATCCAACTTTAATAGCTCTTTTTGTCTAGTAGAAAACTCTTCTTGCATTGAAGCTACTTCATCGATGTTTTCTGTTAGGTTCAAATCCAATGCTTGAATCTCTTTTTGAATACTACTAGCTTCTTCTTTAATGGAATTTTCATCATTCTTTTTTAAGGCAATGTCATCAACACAAGACTTCAACTTTAGAAGCTGAATGTCAATTTCAGCCTCGAACAAAGCATCTTTCACTTCTCTATATTTTGTAGCTTTTTCTGCCTGCACTTTGAGTGTGTCATATTGTTTTTTAACCTCACTCATAGAAGCATGAAGCATTTTCATATTCTGCTCTGTTTTTTCGAGTCTTCTTTCTGCCTCTAACCTTTTAATTTTAAACTTTGTTATTCCTGCTGCTTCTTCAAATAAATATTTTCTCTCTTCAGGCTTGCTAGAAAGAATTTGATCTATCTTTCCTTGTTCCATAACAGAATATGCAACTTTCCCAACTCCCGTATCCCAAAACATTTCTTTAATATCTTTGAGTCTTACAGGTTGGTTGTTGATAAAATATTCACTCTCACCTGAGCGATACAATCTTCTTTTTATTGCAATTTCGCAAGAATCAAAGTTTAATAAGCCTGCTTCATTATCAATTGTTAGACACACTTCTGCCACATTCATTTGCCGTCTATTTTCTGTTCCATTAAAGATGACGTCTTCCATTTTCTCTGCTCTGAGAGCTTTAGAAGAAGCTTCGCCAAGAGTCCACTTAATTGCATCAATAACATTGCTTTTGCCACAACCATTTGGTCCTAAAAGAGCAGTAATTCCTTCAGCAAATTCAACCTTTACACGATCAGGAAAAGATTTAAATCCAAATATTTCAAGACTTTTAAGAAACACTAATTTTCCTCATAAGCATCATACTAGTATAGCGAGGTATACTAGCATAAAAATTGAAAAAAGAATATACGAAATTTATTCTCGCAAGAGATAGTTTTTTTTGCAATTTAGGAAACTTCTATAACTCTCCTAATAACGATTTAAGTTTTTCATTGAATGTTTCAAATGAAATCTCACCTTTAATAAATTCTCTAATGAGGCGTTTAATTTGAGTAGGAAAAATATCCCAATATCTTTTGCACCAAGAAATTCCAACACTTTCTTCCAATGCCTTAACTTCTTCTTGTGACATTTTTCCAACGCCATACTCAACAAATTGATATACCATTTCAAACATCATAGAAGAGGGAACACCATTCACACAACCATTTTTAACAAGGCTATTTGAAAAACCATTTAACTGAGGAATCCATTCATCTAGCAATATTCCTCGCTCTTTTTCATCTAATTCTGGAGCTTCCCTAGCTATAATATTATATGCAAATTCCCTAATACTCCGAGAAACTCCTTCCATACTCATCTTTATAGAATGGTTAATTTCTTTTTCAATATTTTTTGCATAAAGCTCTATAAAACGTTTGTCTAGCAAAATAAGCCTCAGTTATTATAAGAAGCACTTACTAATTGTGAGTAGCCAATTAGTGTTTTTCAAACACAACCTTAGCAATCAAGAGCCTATATTCTGCTTTCATAGAAGCTTCAAAAAGAGATATCTTTTCACTATCAACTTCCACAACAAAACAATTCGCAGTTTCCCCATAGTAAGCCAAAAACTTAGAAGAAATTCCCAATAACTTTTCAAGCTCTGAAACAAACCTATAAACAAGATTTTCATCATTCATCTCATGCAATGTCTTCATAATTCCACCTTTTCCAACACTATGAGAAGAAAGAATTAAGCCCTTTTTTATGCACTCATGAAGCATTTCATAAATCTCTGGGGCTTGTTTTGAAACCTCTGAAACCTCATTATTTTCAGGATACAAATTCCCAAATGTTTTTTCAAACAAACTTCC
>CAUUAF010000024.1:0-19965 GCA_963543085.1 uncultured Treponema sp.
CAGAGTTTAATAGGGGAAGAGAGGAAGGAATAGCTCAAGGAGTTAAAGAAGGAATTATAAACACGGCTAGGCGAATGAAGACTAAGAATTTTGATATATCAACAATCATGGAGATGACAGGACTTACTAAAGAGGAAATAGAAAAATTATAAATAGCTTGGAAGCGTTATTTAAGAATGCAGCAGAAAACTTAGTAATAATAAGAAGGATTATATACAATAGGATTAAAATGCTATCAAAATATATTTCTAGATGAGAATAAATCTGTCCCCAATCCTGTCGCTTACCTATCAATTTTTTGTAATATCCATGGTTGCCAGATACAGCATTTTTAAAAGGCTGTCATCTGATGGAAAAATAGTCTTGGCTTTAGTTACTTTTTGCAACTGATGATTAAATCCTTCAATGGCATTTGTTGTGTAAGTCAGGCGTCTTACTTCTTCAGGATACTTAAAATATGTGGATAATGTTGCCCAGTTATCATGCCAAGATTTATATATTTTGGGGTATTTAGAATCCCATTTTTCTTTGAATGCTTCCAGCTCATTTAAAGCTGTTTCTTCAGTTGGAG
Source organism: uncultured Treponema sp. (assembly GCA_963543085.1). Taxonomy (GTDB): domain Bacteria; phylum Spirochaetota; class Spirochaetia; order Treponematales; family Treponemataceae; genus Treponema_B. The sequence continues at coordinate 572 of CAUUAF010000024.1, forward strand.
CGGTATATATTAGCTTTAGATCAGCCATCAATTCTTTAATATCTTTATAAGAAACAAACTTTGTTGAATTGCGTATCTGATGAATGATACATTGCTGAATCTCTGTCATAAACACTACAGTATAAACTCACGTCAAGAGGACGCTCCTGCCATTCTTTTACAATTGGCAGGATTTTATCTGTAACGCGACTGATTGTGCTGTCAGAAATACCAATATCGTATAATTCCCGCATATGAGACTCTATATCTGAAGTTGTCATTCCTTCAGTTCTTCGTCCAAAGCTCCTTCTAAAATAACACTTATCATGTCACGCATGATAGTATTTACATCAGTGCCATTTTTGATGCTGATATCATTATTTTTAAGATATTCTCGCACCATGCCCCTCATTGCTGCTTTTTGTGGGCTGTCTTTTCTTCTTGCCATAAAAATAACCTCCATTCTGAGTAATTGTATCTTACATAAGTTTGAAGGTTTACACAAACTTTTGGATTGTCTCTTTTTTCTAAGCTAGAAGCCCTGTGAACACAAATTGTTGCTATTGTTTTTTTTCCCTAATGCTATTATAGTATGCAGGATTTTGTCTTTTTATTGTTTTACTTTATGATGTTCTTTAAGGAGGATGTTAATGAAAAGAGTGTTTAGATTTAGCACATATCTTCTATTAGCATGGATTTCATTTTCTTTACTAACGTGTGGGCAGTCACAGTTTACCGGTACTGTGATAAAGCAGGATATTGCCGATGTATCTGTTAAATTTAACGGTATGGAATTTGAATCTGTCTATTCACCCGGTTCTCCTAATTTTACTATGGCTCCTGTTTCATCAAAGCAAACAATGGCAGTGGTTAAAGTTGTTACAGGGGAAAAAGGATTAAATGTAAAAATAAGAGGTTCAAAGGCTACTCCATCTAAGAGTAATGCTCTTGAGTTTGTGCATAAACTTAATTTGAAAACTGGAACTAATATCATACCAGTTGTTGTGTATCGTGAGGACGAAAAAACGGGTGAGAAGTTTGAAATTCAAGTTAATCGACAAGCTAGTGAAGGTGCGTTGCGTCTGATCCATTTGAAGTGCAAGTATAAGAATTATGCAGGTAATGACATAGAAACAGATGATTTTGTTGATGAACTTCCATATCATGGTATTTATGAAAGAAGATTTGCAAATGATAATAAGATTATGCTTGAAGTTGGCTCTCCAGAATTGGATAAGCAGAGAGTTGAGATAAATGGGGTTGTAGTTCTTCCTTCTTTAACTTCGGGTGAATTTAGCACGTATCCTGTTCCTTTAAAAACTACGGCACCAACTATTGTTGATGTTGTTGTTTGTGATTCTAATAAGAATTTAGAACAAACCTTTCATATGAGTTTTAGCCCGTTGAGTCAGGATCAAAAGGAAAGTACTGATATTGATTCTATAGCAATGATGACAGAAGATGGAGATGTTTTTGAACTTGATAAACTTGATATGTCACCTATTGAGCCTTACAACAAAGGTGTTATTAGGGGAAAGCCCATAAAAATAGAAAATATATATAAGCTAAGAACTATCCTTTTAACTCATATCAATGGGATTAAGCCTACTTTGTCCGTAAAGATGAAGGAACCTGGTTCTAAGGTTAAATTATTAGCACGTTGGAATGAAGTTGACCATGATCAAACAAGTAGAAAGAATTTGAAGCTTTCAGTTAAAGAAGGCTGGAATACTGATGTAGTTACTGATACTAGTGATTTTTCTGGGGCTGGAATTCGCAATAAACTTCCTGTTCTTCTAGGTTATGATACGGATACTGAGTTTAAGTTTTGTCCATATAATCAAGGAAAGTTTGATCTTCTGTTTGAGATTACTAGTCCAGATGGGTCAAAGGTAAGATATTATGAGATAAAGTATGGGTTTGTTTTCCTTTATGCCTATTATTTTGATTTAGAACCTTTTCAGGCTATGGTGAGACGTTCATCTGGAGAAGAAGCAAAACTTACTGTTATGAAAGCAAGTGATGAGGAAGGTTTGTATAATCTTTATATTCCTCATGATGCAGAAAGTGTACGTTTTGTTGCAGATGATAGATATGATGTAAACGTAGCAACTGGTTATAGAAAAAACTATAGGGAAATTTGGAACTATAGGTTTTATTTAAAGGTTGACGATGGAGATTATTCTAGGACACATCCGAAGGATGAGAAGGAAGGAAGGAATTATAAAGAGGTGCATATAACTTCTCCTATAGGTCAAGAAGAACACAAGCTTTCTCTTGTTGCCTTTCAGGATGGGGCATTAAAGGATGGAGCTTTTGTCGATGAGTATGGACATGAAGATGGCGTTTTAAAGATTCAAAAAGATTTTAGATTTAAGTTTATAAGAGAAGATAAAAACATTGCACCTGCTTTGAGTGTGTTAAAGATTGAAGGTACTCCTACAGGAAGCGTTCTTTCCGCAATTAATGGCAAAGTTTGGCCTACTTTAAGCTTTAGACCAGCTGTTTCAGAGAATAGGGTGGCTCTAGTTAAAAGTGGTGTCACTTATAAGCTTAAGATGTTGAAAACTGATAGCAGTTCAAAGATTTATATTGATGGTCAAGAAGTAAGCACAACTGAGGTTTTTACTCAAAGCTTGCAAAATCCTGATTCTAAGTTTCCTGCAGTTATAACAGCAAATGTTCCTGATACTGTTAATTTTTATACTTATGACTTGACAAATGCAAAATATTACGAAGCAGGAGAATTAAAGCCTACTACTATTACAATTAGTATAGTTAAAGGTGGACTTTATAGAGAGTACCAATTAGAGATTGTTCCTGTAGATCCAGAAGAGAATGACACTAGAGTTACTGTTTTGGATGCACATGGAGGTTCTTCAAGAGTTGGAACTAGGGTATTGTATAAAGAGCATGAGGCTAATAAGGAATTACAGCTTCAAGCAAATGGAAAGCTTTTTCAAGGAGATTTTCAAGAGCTTGGGGTTACTGGTGCAGACGGTATTTTGGGAGGTAAGGGAAAGCTTAAAGCAGGACGTTATTATGATATTTATGCATTGGGAGATGATAATGAAACTGCTGATTCAATGATTGAACACTACTATGTTACAGGTATGCCTGGTGAAATTATTGACCTTATGCAAATGAGTTTAACACAAAATGGTGGAGCTGATTATAAGGAAGGTAACCCAAAGCCTGTTAGAGGAAGTTGCCCAGTGCGTCTTATGAAGCAAGTTAAAACCCCTGCTGTTGGTTCTACGCCAGCTGTGTATAATGATGGTGCTTATTTCTTTTTTAGACAAAAGACTATTAGCACTGGTGGAATAGGTGGCATTGGTGGAGGTGGAGGTGTTTGGCAGTTAAAACCTTGCAACTTAACTTGTGGTGATGCACATATAAAAATGGCAGATTCTAAGGCTGATGCTTTTACAGATATGGTTGTGTGGTTTGATGTAAGTTCTGGTAATAGTATTGAGCCTGTTGCATGGGGACCAGATGGTGTTTCAATTGCTCTTGACAACACACCTTTTGCGTATACGTTGAGTATTGCCATGACTGATTATAATCCAAATGGGCAGATTTCAATGACAGATAGTGCTGTTGAACAACAAGAAAGGTTTAAATGGAATTTCCCTTCAGGAGTTTATGATTTAGTTTTAGTGGCTTATGATGTTGCTGGAAATAGACTAGAAAGACATCAACTTGTTTCTATTGAAGCAGCTAAAATGATGGAAGGTCAAAATCCTGGATTTAGCACAGACAAAGATTCAAGAAAGGTGAAGTTTGAAAATTTTAGGGTTGCATTGTATCGCTGGCCTATAAAAATGAATATTTTTGAAAACAAACAGTATTTTGAAAATCTTTTTGGTATGCCATGGACAGAATATACTCCACCTGAGGGACAAGGAGATAGAATTAGAACTCCTTCCACCTATATTGCTTTAGGACGAGGATATATTGCAGATGATGCTGGACTATTTAATATAGCTGGTGTGGATTTGTATCGTAGGTGTGTGGATGATGGAGATAAGACTTTTAAGAAGGTTGGTTCTTCTATACCTCCATATAGAGCTACTGCCTTTGCTTCTATGGATACAGACTTCACTCTTGAAGAAGGAAAAACTTATCAATACAAGATGGTTGCTTTTATTGATGAGGGTAGTTCTTTGGAAACAGAATATCTAGCAGAGATTACAGTGCCACCTGCATTTATGTATTTCCTCGATAGTATAAAGGTTGAAGGTCAAGGTGGTGGAGTTAACGATGGCACTGTTTATAAATACAATGCCAACAAGAAGGACACGGTGATTCCTTTGTTGAAGACAAAAAAATATCCTAGCAACACACCTGATAAGGATAGGCAAAGAATCAAGATTGATTACTCTGCTAGAATGTCTAATCCTAAGATTTGGCACAAGGATTATGCTGATGAGATTGAGTTTGGTATGACACTGTATGCTAGAAATAATGATCCTATTTTTGCTTCAAAATGTACTGTGTCTATTGATGAGGATGGCAATGAGGAGCTTTTTGTGTATTTGCCTTTGTCTGGTAGATATGCTTCATTGAAAGAGTTGATTGATATGAAAATAATTCCTAGTCGTTACTCAATGGGAGACCTTATAACATTTAATAAGGCTACAGGACAGCTTACGATTAAAGATGCATATTTGAGAGTTAGGGCTTTTAACTGGGCTCAACTTTATGGTGGAGACGGATCTTTCAATTATGAGCCTGGCAACACTTATTATTGGGATATTGTGACATGGGGAAGAACTCCAATTGGTGGTAATGTTTCTCCAATGTCTGCTGTTAAAACTTTTGATGCAAAGAAAAAAGATGCACCTTATGAAAAATACCGAGATGATGATGGTGATGAGCGAATGGCTGGTCTATATCTTATCTTTGGAAATGGTGATTACGATGGTGGCAATGCTATAAACGGAAGGTGTCGCTTTACCGTGATTGAAGAAAACTAAAGGAGATTATAAATGAAAAAAGAGAAACTTTTTTGTTTTTTTCTTAGTTTTTTCTTTTTATTCTCATGTAAGGTGGGATGGGAAGGAGATACAGGAAATAAGAAAATTGCACAGCGTTCTGTTAATTATAAAAAAGAAGCTCCTGATCATGTAGATTTACCTCTATTGTCTGGCGGGACGAAGCGTGTTGATGTTGTAAAGGGTTATTACATAGTTAGAACACCAAAAAACTTTGATAAATCTAAGTTTTTAAAGCTTGGAGCTAGAGTTTGTGGTGTTATGAAAGCTGATGAAGGAAATATCTTTTGGTATCTTTATAAAAACGACGAGTTTTTTATAAAGAAGGTTTTAAAGGTTGAAGGAGTTATTTCTGCAGAATATGACTTTACGGTTTATCACATAAATCCACCAAAAGATCCTCTTGAGAATTTGAAACCAAGACCTGGAGATGATCATAATATAGGAGAAGTTGGAAAACTAACCCCTAAAGGATTGGAAGATGGTGACATGGATAAAGACCCTAGAATGAAAGAGGTTAATTATTCACTACAGGTTACTAAGGCTTTAGATGCTTATAAACTGTTTAAGGGTGATCACTTTAAGAAGCCAGTTTTATTGGGTTTGATAGATACCGGATTTAACTACTGCAACGAGGATTTTTGGTTTAAAAATAGTAATGGAAAGCAAGAGTCTATTTCGTATTTTACAAAATCAGCTTTTTTAGTTGATGTAGGAAGTCGTGAGTTTGCATATAGTCTTTCTGGTCTAGTTGATGAAAATGATCCTATAGTGCCTTATGCAAAAGAATTTATTAAAAACTATAGAAACTCGAATAGATTTTTTGAAATGCCTTGTTCTAAGGTTGACCCAGGTGCAGGCTTGGATGGTTATAGCGGTCCTGATTCTGTTATGTTTTGGAACTGGGATAATGGAGAGCATGGAACACACTGTGCTGGTATGATGGCAGCAGTTGGAGATAATGAGAAAGGTGTTGCAGGTGTTTCATGGAAAAACACAAAGATAGCCTCCTACAAATGTTTTGGAGGTCCTTTTGGTGGCAAAGGTTGGGAAATATATGGAGCATTGGATGATTATGCTTCTTATATAGAAGCGGGACTTGCGGGTACTCTTAATACTGGTGGGTATTATAAATATGATTTTGAAACCATTGATAAACGTGATGGAACTCGCACAGCTGAGGCGGAGCATCCATACATCAATGAGCAACAAAAATTTGAGCCATATAAAGACCAAGGTGTTTATCCAGTTAATATGTCTTTGGGTGGTCCTTTCCCGACACAATTTGCTGCAATTGTTATGGCGCGTTGCTTAAAGCTCGGTATTTTGCCTGTTGTTGCGATGGGTAATGACGGTCAACGTCTTGTGGAATTTCCTGCAAGTTACGAAGCTGTTTTGGCGGTTGGTGCAACTGATGGACGTGATAGAAAAAAAGGTTTTAGCTGTAGTGGTGAGTGGATTGATATTTGTGCACCGGGTGATGGTATTTTGAGTACTGGAATTTCGCCAGGGCATAACTATCCATGGGCTATACATTGGTTGCCTGAAGGTGCAGGTCAAAAGCCATGGGAACAATCAGAGATTAGTGGTGCATATACGACTATGTCAGGAACTTCTATGGCAACTCCTTTTACAACAGGTGTTTTAGGCTATCTTCTTTCTTTTGAGGAAGCACGTGGAAAAAATCCTGGTTGGTTGAAGGCTATAATTCAAAGCACAGCAGATCCTCTTGAAGGACAGGCAAAAGGTGTTCATCATGAAGATTATGGCTATGGTCGTGTTAATGTGCTTGAGGCTGCTAAGGCTGTGAAGGATGGAAAAACTTTTGCAAGTACTGAATTTGACTATGATACAAGTAAGTATGTAACCATAAAGCTTAGAAATAAGAGAAGCAAAGCTCCTGATTTGAGTGGAAATACACCTAAAGATATTGATTTAGGGCTTTCTGGACATCCTGTGACTGTTTATGTTGATGGTTCAGGTGATCCAAAAGGTTTCACTATGACCAATAATAAGGGAGAGGCAGATTTTTTCTTCTTGCCAAAGCGAGCAGGTCAGAGATATGTGGCACGTGTAAATATTGATGGTGATTATTATGAGCAATACTTTGAGATAAAAGATACACATGAAGAGAATATTGTTACCATTGAGTATGATTCTCCAATCATTTATATTTCAACAATAATTCCACATAAAGACATTTTTGATAAGTATTCACCAGATGGAGAATACAACGCAGATGTTGATACAATTATTTCAATATATGAAGATGGTAAGTTTGATGCACCTGTAGAACGAATGGATTATTTTACATTGGATACCATGGCATTTAATGCTAAGCCGGGAAAGACGTATTTTGCAGAGGTAACATGTTTTGCAGATCCATCTAGCGGAAACTACAGAACAGGTATCTATGGTTTACGTATTGGCTATGAAGCTCTTACTTCTACTAGAATAGGTAACAATGATTTCTTAAAGCCTAATGATTATGTGCATGATAGTAAGATAAAACAACCCGTAACAGGCAGACCTATTTATGAGTTAATTCATGGAATGGACTGTTGGGAACCGAATGATGATTTTGAGTCTGCACGTAACAAAGGTGATTTTATTGATTTTGCTAAAAAGTCGGAATTAAGAAGCTATATTGTTTGTTGCTTGACTCACCAAAGCGATGGGTTGGACAGAGATATTTTTATGTTCAAAACACCAGATTGGGACGAAGATTAGGATCATTTTTAACCTCATCATGCAAATTGCATGGTGAGGTTCTTATTTTTAGGAGATAGTTATATGGAGAGAAGAATTTTGGTTACAGGCTCTTTGGGTCAAATTGGTAGTGAGCTTGTTGTATATTTGCGAGATAAATATGGAGCAAATAATGTTGTTGCTTCTGATGTTGTTAAGAAAGATGTTCCAAAAGTTATAGAAGGTGGACCTTTTGAAACATTGGATGTTCTTAATGCTCAGGGTGTTTCTGATGTGTGTAAAAAGCACAAGATAAATACGATAATTCATCTTGCAGCCCTTCTTTCAGCAGTTGCAGAAGATAAGTTTAACTTAGCTTATGACATAAATATGAATGGTTTGCATAACATTCTTGAGGTTTCAAGAGAAAATAACTTTTCTCTTTTTGTACCTAGTTCTATTGCCGCATTTGGTCCTTCAACACCACAAGATAAAACTCCACAAGATACAATTCAGCGCCCTACATCTCTTTATGGGGTTACAAAGGTTGCAGGAGAGCTTTTGTGTGATTATTATCATAAACGTTTTGGGCTCGATACTAGAGGTGTTCGCTTCCCTGGTCTTATTTCTTATGAAGCATTGCCAGGTGGTGGAACCACAGACTATGCTGTGCATATTTATTATGATGCAGTTAAAAAAGGTTCTTATGAATGCTTTATTAAGGAAGGAACTTCTATGGATATGATGTATATGCCTGATGCATTAGATGCTATTCATGGTCTTTTGGAAGCTGATCCTTCAAAGCTAAAGCATAGAAATGCTTTCAATATTACAGCTATGAGTTTTACTCCTGAGGTAATAGCAGCAGAGATTAAGAAGCATATGCCTGAATTTAAAATGACTTATAAGATTGACCCTGTAAGGCAGGGTATTGCTGAGTCTTGGCCTAACTCTCTTGATGATAGTGCTGCAAGGGCAGAATGGGGATGGTCTCCTAAATATGACCTATCGAAGATGACAACTGATATGTTGGAAAAACTTAAAATAAAATTAGGTAAATAGACTTAAGTTTATTATGGAGGAATTTTATGTCTAGTATACATGATATGGAGTTTTTGAAAGTTAAAGTTCAAGAACTAAAAGATCAAGGCTTGTATAAAGAACTTGTAACACTTGATGGACCAAATGATGCTGAGTGTATTTTGAATGGTAAAAAGGTTATAAACCTTTCTTCAAATAACTATTTGGGGTTTGCCAACCATCCACGTCTTAAAAAGGCTGCAATTGCTGCTATAGAAAAGTATGGTGCTGGTGCTGGTGCTGTGCGTCCTATAATTGGCAACATGGCTTTGCATGATGAGCTTGAAAGTCTTCTTGCTAAATTTAAGAGAGAAGAGGCAGTTCTTTCATTCCAGTCAGGTTTCAATTGTAATGCTGGTGTTATTCAGGCTGTTACAGAAAAAGGTGATTTAATTATTTCTGATCAGCTTAATCATGCTTCTATTATTGATGGAACTCGTCTTTCCAAAGCTGATAAGGCAGTGTTCAAACACTCTGATATGCAGGATTTGGAAAATGTTCTAAAAGAAAAGAGAGATAGCTATAAAAATGTGCTTATCATAACAGATGGCGTTTTCTCAATGGATGGTGACATTGCAAATTTACCTGGCATTGTTGAGCTAGCTGAGAAGTATAATTGTTTAACTTATGTTGATGATGCACATGCTAGTGGTGTTTTGGGAGAGAGTGGACGTGGTTCTGTGGATCATTTCCATTTGCATGGTCGCGTTGATTTTGCTATGGGAACTCTTTCTAAAGCAATTGGTGTTGTTGGTGGCTATGTTGCAGGAAAGCAAGTTACAATTGATTGGCTAAAGAACAGAGGGCGACCATTCTTATTCTCTACAGGACTCCCACCTGCAGCCGTAGGAGCAGCTATTGAAGCAATTAAAATGCTTATGGAGTCAACTGAATATACTGATAGGCTTTGGGATAATGCAAAGCATTTTAAGGAAGGATTGGGTAAGTTAGGCTTTAACACAGGACACAGTGAAACACCTATCACTCCAATTATCGTAGGAGATGAAGCAAAGACTCTCGAATTCTCTAAGAAGTTGTTTGAAAATGGAGTATTCTCAGGTCCTATCGTTTTCCCAACTGTACCAAAAGGAACAGGAAGAGTACGCTGTATGGTTACTGCAGGACATACAAAAGCACAACTTGATGAAGCAGTTAAGATTTGTGAAAAAGTTGGTAAAGAAATGGGCATTATCTAAGCGATTTTTTAATTAAACTTTTAAATAGCTCAAGTTTTCTTTGTTACAGAGAAAACTTGAGCTATTTTTTTTTACTTTGATTTATTTTTTTTCTTGCAATATATTTTATTTATGCGATATACTTAGTTTGTATGTGTGTTGTTCTAGTAAAGGAGGAAAAATAAGTGAAAGAACTTCTTAGAGTTGAAAATGTTGGCAAGAGTTTCGAAGGTAATATTGTACTAAAAGACGTAAGTTTCACAATAAACGAAGGTGAAATTATAGGACTTGTTGGGGAAAACGGTGCTGGGAAGTCGACCTTAATGAATATCCTTTTTGGGATGGAAGCAATTCATTCAACAGGGGGATATGAAGGTAATATTTATTTGGAAGGGAAAAAGATTTATTTTGAGAATCCTACCCAAGCATTAAAGGCAGGTTTTGGAATGGTTCATCAGGAATTTTCTTTAATTCCTAGCTTCACAGTAACTGAGAATATGCTTCTTAATGATGAAAAAGTCAAACCTAACTTTTTTTCACGTCTTTTTGGCAAAAAAGGAAAAGCATTAGAAACAATTGATAGTGAACAGTGTACTAAAATAGCTCAAAAGGCTATAGATACACTTGGAATTAAGCTTGATGTTAATGCTTTGGTTGAAGATATGCCTGTTGGGCACAAACAATTTATCGAAATTGCAAGAGAAATAAGCAAAGAAAACGTTAAGCTTATTATAATGGACGAACCTACTGCTGTTTTAACAGAAAGTGAAGCAGAAGTATTGATGAAAGCTATGAAAGCACTTTCTGAAAAAGGTGTTTCAATAATATTTATTTCTCATCGTCTTAGAGAGATTATAAATATTGCAGACAAAATGATTGTTTTGCGAGATGGTGTGATAGTTAAAGAACAAAATCCAAAAGAAATCACTATTAAGGAGATTGCTCACTTAATGGTTGGAAGAGAACTCACGCTTGAAAAAGAAAAAAAAGAAGTAAGAAATATTAGTGATGATGTAATAATGGATATCAAAAATCTTTATGTTGATATGCCAGGAGAGATGGTTAGAAGTGTTTCTCTTTCCATTAGACGTGGGGAGATATTAGGCATTGCAGGACTTTCAGGACAGGGCAAATTAGGTATTCCAAATGGAATTATGGGGCTATATGGAGCAGGTGGAACTGTTATATATAATGGAAAGAATATTGATGTTTCTGACCCTCGCTCTAGTTTAAATTGTGGTATTGCCTTTGTTTCGGAAGATAGACGTGGTGTAGGGCTTTTGCAAGATGAAAGTATAGACTGGAATATCACATTTAATGCTATGCAAATTCAAAATAAGTTTATGGATAAGTTTGGTTTTATTAAGGTGCGTTCAGATAAAAAAATGAAAGAAGTGTCTGAAGAATATATAAAGCGTCTTCAAATTAAATGTACTGGTGCACACCAAAAGGCAAGGCATCTCTCTGGTGGAAACCAACAAAAAGTTTGTTTGGCAAAAGCTTTTGTGTGTGAACCTTCTCTTCTTTTTGTTTCAGAACCTACTCGTGGGATTGACATTGGAGCTAAAAAGATTGTTTTGGATGCATTGCGAGACGTTAATCGTGAAAAGGGTACTACAATAGTGATGATATCTTCTGAGCTAGAAGAGTTGCGTAGTATTGCAGATAGAATTGCAGTAGTCAACGAAGGAAAAATATTTGGCATATTAGATGCATCAGAAAGTGTAGAAAAGTTTGGGCTTATGATGTCTGGCGAAAGTATTTCAGAATAGAGGTTTGTATGATAGAAAAATTAATAGATGGAATAAAAAAGTTTGGGATTGCACGTAGCATTATAGCATTGTTTTTAGTGCTACTGTTTGTTGCAGCTCCTTTTGTTAAGGTTGAAATTGGTCGCTCTCTTACGGATGTTTTAACTCGTTTTGGAATGAATGCAATTTTAGTTTTGGCAATGATTCCTATGATTCAGTCAGGTTGTGGGCTCAATTTTGGCTTACCTGTAGGATTAATTTCAGGAATGCTGGGAGCAGTTATTTCATTAGAGTTTCATATGACAGGTTTTGGTGGCATTATGTTTGCAATTTTTGTTGCAATTATTTTTGCAATTATCTTTGGTTTTCTTTATGGAATGCTACTTAATAGGGTGAAAGGTGATGAAATGATTATTGCAACCTATGTTGGGTATTCTTTTGTTGCTTTTATGAATATTATGTGGGTAACGTTGCCATTTAAAAACCCATCTTCTGTTCAAGGCTTTAAGGGAGAAGGATTAAGAACAACTATTGCACTAACTGAATATTGGGATAAGGCAATTACCAAAATATTAAAGTGGGATGTAGTTGGTAATTTTTCTATACCTACAGGTATGTTCTTATTGTTTGCACTTCTTTCTTTCCTCATTTGGCTTTTCTTTCGTTCTAAGATTGGAACTGCTATGACTGCCGTGGGTTCTAATCCAAAATATGCAAAAGCTGCAGGTGTTAATATTGATAGAATGCGACTTTTATCGGTTATCCTTTCTTCTAGCATTGCCGCTGTTGGAATGATTGTGTATGAGCAAAGTTTTGGTTTTATTCAGATGTTTAATTCTCCTTTGAGTTTTGCTTTTCCATCCGTTGCAGCTATTCTTTTAGGCGGAGCTTCAGTCAATAAAGCTTCTATAGTAAACGTGATTATAGGTGCTTTTTTGTTTCAAGGTATTTTAACAATGACACCTTCGGTTATAAACAGTGCAATTAACATTGATGTGAGTGAGGTTTTACGAATAATAATCTCAAATGGTATGATTGTTTATGCCTTAACTCGTAGCAACGTACAAACAGCATAAGGAGTGGAAAACTATGGATTTAAAACAAATGATAAACAAAAAAAATATATACAGCACATTAACCAATTCAATTGTCCCAATAATGTTTTTTGTGATTATTGTAATTGCTATTCCTCTTTCAAATTATTCTGCTGAGTATTTGGTGAGCCAAGTTGTAACTCGTCTTGCAAGAAATGCCTTTTTGGTGCTTGCTTTGCTTCTTCCTATTATGGCAGGTATGGGAATTAACTTTGGTATGACACTAGGAGCTATGGCTGGGCAGATTGGGTTAATTTTTGTTACAGATTGGCAGGTAGGTGGTGTTGCAGGTCTTTTTTTGGCAATGATTATTTCAACTCCTATTTCTATTTTGCTTGGAGCTTTTGCAGGTCATGTCTTAAATAAAGCTAAAGGACGAGAGATGATTACTTCAATGATGTTGGCATTTTTTATCTCCGGTGTATATCTCTTCTTTGCTTTATATATTTGTGGTTCAGTAATTCCATTTGCCTCAAAAGCAAAGTTAATTCTTTCACGTGGATATGGTGTTCGTAATGCTTTAAGCCTTAGCACAGTTCATGGTTTTGACTATGTATTTGATAAAATTATAGGAAAAAGTATTGCAATAAAAACTATTCATTTTCCAATTTTTACATTCTTATTGATTGCATTAAACTGCCTTTTTACTGTGTTTTTTAGAAAGACGAAACTTGGGCAGAATATGAGGAGCGTAGGGCAAGATATGAAAGTATCTCGTTCTGCAGGTATCAATGTGGAAAAAGTGAGACTCCAAGCAATTATTATTTCAACAGTTTTGGCAGGTTATGGACAAATTATATACTTACAAAACATTGGAACGATGAATGTTTATAATGGGGCAGATCAAGCAGCACTTTTTGCAGCAGCCGCTTTGTTGATTGGTGGAGCTACTGTCTATAAGGCAACAATTCTTAATGCTTTGGTTGGCACTGTTTTATTTCATTTAATGTTTATAGTTATGCCTGCAGCAGGCAAGAATTTGACAGGTCAAGCAATGGTGGGTGAGTATTTTAGAACATTTGTATCTTATGCTGTTGTAACCATCACCCTTATTTTGCATGCATGGAAGAGAGCAAAGAATAAGGAAAGAGAAAGACAAGAAATGAGACTGCAAGCTGGAGAAGAAAAATAAGAGATGACTTTATGACGAAATATGAAATATTAAAATCTTTAGTTGACTTAGGCATTGTTGCTGTGATTCGAGGAAAATCACTTAGTGTGTTGAAAGAAACGATTTCAGCAATAAAGGCTGGTGGTATTAATGCAATTGAAATTACTACAACTGTGCCTAATGCAGATATTCTTATAAGCGAGCTTGCAAACGATGATGGGCTAATAGTTGGAGCAGGCACTGTGTTGGATGCAGTAACGGCTCGCCTTTGCATTATGAGAGGAGCGAGCTTTATTGTTTCTCCACAGTTTTCACTTGAAGTGGCAAAGATGTGCAATTTGTATAATGTGCTATATGTGCCGGGTGTTGCAACTCCAAGTGAAATAGTTGAAGCAATGGAAGCTGGTTGTTCCTTATTAAAGCTTTTTCCTTCTTCTAATTTCTCACCTAGTATTATCAAAGACTTCTTAGGACCTTTTCCACAAAGTTCATTTATGCCTACAGGTGGAATCTCTTTAGAGAATGTGGGTGAGTGGATTAAAGAAGGAGCTGGCTTAGTTGGTGTTGGTGGGGTTTTAACCAAAGGAGCTAAGACTGGAGATTATAAAAGCGTTGAAAACACAGCGAGGCTTTTTTTAGAAGAAGTTAAAAAAAATAGATAGATATTAAAGGCTGGGCGACATAAAGCTCAGCCTTTTTTATTACATCATTAAAAGTTATAAACTAATTTATTTCATTAATAAGATTAGGCATTGTTATAATGGCTTGATGTCATACAAAGCCACTTCTCCTTCTTTATGATCGTCATAATATACTTGAGCGTAGAAAGGAGAGTGTTTTGCTTGTTTTGCAAAGCTCCATGGAGGTGAGGCACATTCAGGACACCAATGCCCAGCTTTTAATATTAGATATGGCGTTGCAGAAAAAACATGTCCTTCATTACATTTCCATTCAAGTTTTGTATACAAATCTCCTTTTTGCATGCTATTACTTAAACATTGCCCTCCCCGAAAACGTGCTGCCTCTCTTATATCTTCAATATCAAGTGCAGAGTCTGGTTTATTCTCGTCATATCCATGATTCAATTGCTTAACACCTTTTTCATTTTTTAGAGCTTCATAATCAATGTAAGCACCAGTCTTCTCGTCTATATTCTTGCAAAGAAGCTTTACGTTTTCCCAACTTTCATTTATGTAATCAAGGTCATAAAAAACCTGCCACCTCTCGAGATCGTTTTCTTTCCAATACATAGGTGCATTTTTATTTTTTAATAGTGGCTTAATAGCAAAAAGTTTAACCAAGCTTAAAAAAGGTTTTGCAAGGCGAAAGTACCAAAACTTATGTTTTAATCTATCAAAAAACTCTCTAAAACTAGTTTTTTGAAAATGAAAAAGATCTTCTAAAACATGGGAATCAGAAAACCACATACAATGAAAATTTCGCTTTGCAATCCATTCAGGCAAAAAGACATCTTTTACACTGCACCCCATAAGACGAAAACCTTCATCTAATGTTTCAAAACCTGATACTCGCATTTTATTACCACCACCTATGTTGTACACTTTTTTGTAAAAAACTTTTTCTTCTAGCTTTCCAGATTCGGTTGCATCAACTAAGTTTTTTATTAATATGGCACTATCTTTAGCTGTCACCCATTCAATAGGACAATTTAGTGGAGTGTGAAACATAAGCCCATCGTTCATGTTCTTAAAAAGAATATCGTCATAAAGTATACCTGTTTGCCTAAGAGACACCCAAAAAGAGAGAGGAGACTCTATAACGACACGCTCAGCTTTAACTTTTGAAGATGCATATACATCAAAAACACTAGGTAATAGTGGGTCTCCTACACGCCCAAATGGATGAAGAGTAGTTCTATTTCCATATTGAGCTACAGAGCCTATGTGAATAAACTTGCAAGTGTTCGCTAATCCTTTTTCTACTACAGCATTAATCAGGTTTTGAGTGCCTATATAATTTGTTTCGATGGTTTCTTTTTCATGATAGTCAGAATATGGAGGAATTATGGCAGCTATATGAATGCAATAAGAAGCTCCTTGAACAAAAGAGAGGAGGACATCATATTCTGATAATGAGCCAAAAAACACTTTAATATTTTTATGTTTGGAAGATAATTTGTTAGCTAGCTTTATATTTTTTTTTGATTTTCTTAATAATAGACGAATCTCATACTCATTTTCATTTAAAAATGATTTTAGTACTTCTATTCCCATATTTCCTGAAGCACCAGTAATAGAAATTATACACATTTTTTAAACCTCATTCTTTAAGCCTAGCACAATATTTGCATTATGAATACACATTGAGCCAAAATTATTATATATGTATGCTTAATAATCTAGGCTAATATCTATTGGCTCATTCATGACAAGAATGTAAGTTAGGGGAATGGAAAAAACTGCTTTTGCATTTTTTATTTCGTATTCTATTTTAGGAGAGGCAATAATTTTTTTGATTTTAGAAGGAGCTTCAAATGAAAGAGAGAGAAAAGAGCTTTTTAACTCAGTTGCTATTTTTTTTCCATAAGCATTTGCTATTAACTCTATATATTCATCATCACTCATGTTGATATCTTGGAGGCTAGGAGCCATTAAGAGATCAAGATATTCTTTTTCTTCTTTTGCAAGGCTTTCAAAAAAACTACTTAGTGTTTTTCTATCAAGCAAAAGTCTTATATTTGATTTTCCTTTATTAAAAGAAAACAACGAAAGAGACTGCTCAAGCTTGGGAGAAAACTTTAATTCTGCACTAAAATCAAGTGAAGATGTTTTTTTTAATTTAATTATTTCTATTCCATCTTCTATTTTCACGTTAGAAATATCTTCTTCTTGGTTTGCAAACGCTGACTCAGAATTAAGACTAGAGAAAGATTGTAATAGCTTTTTTGTAGCCAGAGATGGTGCAACATCAATAGAAATAAAAACATCATTTGAGTTAGTCAGCCTTATATTAGCTTTTGGCGTGCAAGAAATGCAACACAAAGCAATTGCAAAAAGTATAATTTTCATAGCATTATTTATTAAAGTTTGTTAATTTGTTGCTAAACCAATTGTTAAAGATAATCTTTTAATGATAGATCCATTAGCTATATTTATTTCTACCATTTTGACAACACTGCTGGCAAAACAAAAAAGCCGACCTTGACGCAACATCAAAATCGGCTTTTTTCAATAACCAAGTGTAGCTATTATAGATCAATACCTATAACAAATTTGAACTCATGTTCAAGATCTTTCAAAGTCTCAATTTTGAGCTCATCACCTGGTTTTGATTTTTCACCAGCTTTCTTGCTTAAAGTTGGGTTATATTCAATTCCAAAACTGAACATATCTTTAGAGAAATCTAAGCCTAATGTAAGTCCTACAGCAGTTGATTTTTCCATAACTTCATATTTCTTTTCTCCATCATATTCACTTTTCTGTTCAGAACCAACAGTAACAAGGAATTTAGCATCCAAATAATTCACTGGTGCAAAGTGCAAACCAACTGCAAAATCATTAGTGATTTCTTTTTCGCTTGTGAATTTATTTGCATCTTTTTCTTTTCCATGTCTGTTCCAATTAGATTTGAACTTTGTTTCATTTTCGAGAACGAGACCTGAGTTAAGTCCATCTTTAATAAAGTTGAAAAAATCAAATGTTAATTCAAGCTTAACAGTGTTTTTAACATCATTGAATGTTAAGTAATCTTTTTCATCGCTAGTATTCTTATATTTTGCAAACATTCCAGTGAACTTATAAGATGCACCTGCTTCTAAGAAAATAGATTCAACAGAGAGTCCCAATCCAACATTAAAATTCACACCGTTACCAATATCAGTTCCTACAACAGTACCCGGACTTACTTCATATCTAAAAGGTTTGTATGCAGAATCGTAACCCAAGCCAAACATAATGCTAAGCATATCTAATGGTTTATACTTAGCACCAATACCTAATGAGAATTTATTTGATTTTAAGTTAGCACCTAGACCAACAGTCACTACATCTTTTACATAAGGTGTTAAGCTAAAATTTTCACCAATAGCAAAGCCTACTGCAAACTTTGCAGTGCTTTCATTTTCAAATTCTGTAGGATCCAGAGCGAAGTTCCCTTTTTTGTCGTCAGTGCCATCTTTAACACCTTTAAGTGTTGTCTCATTTTCTAAACTGAAAGATGGATTTCCAAAGGAAGAGTCCTCTTCTTGAGCTACGAGGAAGCTCAAAGACATAACACTCAATAAAACAATACCAAATATTTTTTTCATTTTTACACTCCTTACAAATGAAAATATAAAGTTTTGTGTATTTTTCAACACGTATTGGTGCAATCGGTTAAAAAATACGGAGAAGATAGTACCAAATAAGTAAGTTTACGTCAACATGAATTTTATGAGTTTAGTGTAACCTTTTGTTTTCTTGGCAAGACTAATGAATTCAATGGCAAAATTTAACATTTTCGCATATGCAAAACGAACGATCTCGCATATGTAAACTGCTCGACTTGCATATGCGAAATCGCTCGATTTGCACACCCCAAATCGAGCGGTTTGGGGTCAGTACATTAGCTAATGTACAACCGTAACACTAGCTAATGTACTACACTCGCATTTCTTAATGTAGAAGATTTTCTAAAAGTTTTTTTGTGGATGATTTTTTTAAGATGAGGATATTCAAGATTTCTAATTATTTTTGCATTTCGTATAAACATAGTCACTTTCCTTCCATTATATTAGAATACAGCATATTTGTCTAATTATTTCTCTTTGCAATGTTCTTTCATTAATGTTACAATGCGAGCCATGCAAGAGATAAGAAACATGCCGATAGGCGTACAAGACTTTCCTTCCATGATAGAAGGAAATTATGTGTATGTGGATAAAACTCAGTTTATTCCTAGCTTAGAAAAATTAGGTAGAGCTTATTTTCTCACACGTCCACGTAGGTTCGGAAAGAGCTTATTTCTTTCTACAATGCAAGCTTACTTTGAAGGAAAAAAAGAGCTCTTCAAAGGGCTTGCTATTGAGAAAATTAAGGCTGAAAGAGAGGAAGAGTGGAAAAGCTATCCTGTGCTGAAGCTAGATTTGAATGCAAAAGAATATACAAAACCTGAACACCTCACTGCTATTTTGAATTATCACATAAAAATATGGAAAGAGAAATATAATGTGCAAACTGAATTTAATGATCCAGAAACTGCCTTTGCATACATTATTCAATCTTTATATGAAAAGTTTAATAAGAGAGTGGTTATTTTAATTGATGAATATGATAAGCCACTAATCGCAACATTAGAAAATGAGAAACTTCAAGAACAATATCGCTCAATGTTAAAGGCATTTTATGGTGTAATAAAGAGTTTGAATGGGTGTATACATTTAAGCTTTCTCACAGGGGTTACAAAGTTTAGCAAGGTGAGTATATTTTCAGACTTAAATAATCTTGATGATATTAGTTTTGATGAAGAATATTCTGCCCTTTGCGGGATAACAGAAGAAGAGTTGCAATCTAATTTTGCAT
>CAUUAF010000025.1:0-19703 GCA_963543085.1 uncultured Treponema sp.
CAGAATAGGTGCCTTCAACTTATACGATCTAACAGGAACAAGGACAACTGATTCTGGAACCATAGTTTCTATTAATGATCGTGATTGGTTTCAAGAGGCAAGAAAAGGAAATCGTTTCCTTTCTGAACCATTGCTTTCACGTTCAGTTAATCAGTGGCTTTTGATTTTTGCTGTTCCTATATATGATGATAGCCATTCAGTTGTTGGTGTGCTAAATGCAACTGTGGAAGCAAAATTTTTGTCGGATGATATTAAAGACATCGTAGTTGGCCAAACAGGTGGTTGCTATATATTAGGACGCACTGGCGTTATGGTAGCTCATAAAGATTTGAGTATGGTTACTAGTCAATTTAATGCAATGAATAGTAACGATGCATCAGTTTCTTCTCTTAGAGAATATTTAACTAAAGTCTTTAAGAACACAAAAAGTGAAGTCGATTATTATGATTACAAAGATGTTTCATATATAGCTTCGCATGCAACAATGAAATCAACAGGTTGGAAAGTGATTATAAAGGCTCCTGTTGAAGAGTTTATGGGGACAATTAATACATTACGTTTTTCTATGTGTATTTCAGGAGCTTTTATTTTGCTTTTTGCTCTTGGAATTATTCATATGATTGCATATAACATTGTTAGACCTATTAAAAAAACAGTAGATGCCTTACAAGGGATTGCTAAAGGTGATGGAGATTTAACAGTGCGCCTTTCATTACATGGCAATGATGAGATGACAGACCTCGCATTATATTTTAATCAGACTATTGAAAAAATAGGTTTGTCGATTAGGAATGTTGAAAACAATGCTAATGTAATGGAAGGGATTAGTTCGAACCTTGCAAGTGATATGACAGAAACAGCCGCAAGTGTTCATGAAATTAGTTCTAATATTGATAGCGTTAAACAACAGGCTTTAACTCAAGCGGCAAGTGTTTCACAAACAGCTAGCACTATAGAAGAAATTATTAGAACAATCAAACAACTCAATTCTAGCATAGAAAGTCAGGCGGCTAGTGTAGCTATGTCTTCTAGTAGCATAGAAGAAATGGTTGCAAATATTGCAAGTATAACAAACACTCTTGAAAAAGCTGATGATGTAATTAAAGAACTAAGCTCCGCAACAAAAGATGGCAAAACAACACTTGAAGAATCAAATACAGTGACTCAAAAGATAGCAGAAGAGTCTGGTTCGTTGATGGAAGCTTCTAGCGTGATTCAACACATAGCTAGTCAAACTAACTTACTTGCAATGAATGCTGCTATTGAAGCAGCTCACGCAGGAGAAGCTGGTAAGGGGTTTGCTGTTGTAGCTGATGAAATTAGAAAGCTTGCAGAAGAATCTGCAACGCAAGGAAAGACAATTACTGCAACGCTAAAGCTACTTTCAAGTGAGATTGAAGGCTTATCTCAATCTTCTAAGATTGTGGAAACAAAATTTAATGCTATCTTTAGTTTAGCTGAAGAAGTAAGGAGCATGAGTGCTAGCCTTACAGCTGCAATGCAAGAGCAAGAAAACGGTAGCCGTGAAGTGTTGACGGCAATTAAAGACATCAATTCTATCACGAACGAAGTGCAACAGGGTTCTGCTGAAATGCTACGAGGTGGTGAAGGGGTTGCAGTTGAGATGCAAAAACTTGATGGTCTTACTCGTGTAATCACCGATAGCATGAATGAAATGTCTGCTGGTGCTATTGAAATTAGTAATGCAATGCAAGAAGTTTCTGATGTGGTTCAACAAAACAAAGCTAGCATTGCAAGTTTAGTTCAAGAGGTTTCAAAATTTAAGGTATAAGATGCAGTTTGAGCAGGGCATTATGCCCTGCTTTTTTTTACTCTACTCCAAATAATTTGCAACAATTTTCAAACACAATATCACACAATTCTTCAACAGAAATATCCAAATATTCACCCATCTTTTGATAGGTATGTTTTATATATAATGATGTATTGGGTTTGCCTCGTAAAGGAACAGGTGTCATATAAGGAGCATCTGTCTCTAAAAGCAAACGTTCTTTTGGAATTGAAAGTGCTAAAGCCCTAATTTTTTGAATTGCAGTTTGCGTTTTTGCAAAAGTTATGTTGCCGGGAAAAGAGATGAACCAGCCCCTTTCTAAAAATGTTTTAGCTTCTTCTTCGCCATAAGAATAACAATGAATTACTCCTTTATGCCAGCCAACTTTGTCTATGCACTCAAGTGTTTCTTCATACGCATCCCTAGAATGAATAATTACAGCAAGATTATATTTTTTTGCCATTTTTAATTGCTCAATAAAAAGTTCTTTTTCTCCTTCAACGTCAAGTGTACCTCCCTCATTGAGCATTTTAGCATTTTTTCCATTCCAATAGCGGTCAAGCCCACATTCTCCAAGTGCGAATATAGGAGGGTTAGAAGATGTTTTATGTGCTTCTTTAAGACCCATTTTGATATCATCTTCAAGCATTTGTAAAGATTTATCTCTGCTTGCTATAGTTTCAGTATGAGGCCAAAGACCTGCAGCAAAATGGATAAAAGCTGGAATATCTCCGCCTGAGATCTCTCTAACACAATCCATTCGTAGTTTTAAGTCTCCTGGCTCTGTGCCAATGTCCATTAAAAATTTAAAGTTTTCTTTTTTTAATGAAGACATCATGTCTTGTGGTTCTTCAATTTTTTTAGTTGTCATTAAAATATGTGTGTGCGAATCTGTGAACATATTGACCTCACGTTATATTTTTTGTATTATACTCCTCGGTTATGCTGAAGTGGTGGAACAGGTAGACACTAGGGACTTAAAATCCCTTGGCAGTAATGCCGTACGGGTTCAATTCCCGTCTTCAGCATTCTTATTAATCATCCATAGAATTTTCTTTACCCATTTCCTTAATAAAGTTTTCTGCTATCGCTCCTTCAAGAACAGCTGAAACGTTTTTATATCCCATTTCAACCAACTCTTTTGCCCCCCATGTTGAGGTGACTCCCGTGTTGCAATAAATTACTATAGGTCTATTTTTATCTTTAGGGAGAATATCTAGGTTGTTTGGAATCTCTCCAATTGGAATATTTATAGCATTCTTAAAGTGTTCAGCATTGTATGAAGTCTTGGTTCTATAATCTATTAAGAAAAAACTATCACTATTAATGCTATTTCTAACATCGTGTACTCGTATTGTGTCAAAATAAACAAGCTGATAGTTATATTCGTCTACACCTTCAGCGTTATATATGTTGTGAAAACCATGCCGAACTAAGATTTCTGTTGCAGGAAAACTAGAATCAGCATTTTTTCCATAGACATATATTGGTAAGTCCTTAAAGTCCATAATTTCAACAACTCGTTTGTCGAGGTCTGACTTTGGAATGTTGAGAGCATATTCCAAATGTCCTTCTTTGTAGCTATGATATGGTCTTACATCAAGAATTAGATGTTTGTCTTTTTCCTTGCTGGTGTTTATTCTTGCCATTCTTATTCCAGAAATATCTTCAACATACACAGCTTTGCTACAAGAAATAAAGAATATAAACGCCAATAACAAAAATATATTTTTCGTGCTCATATATAACGGATTATAAAAGTTTAATTTTTTAGAGTAAAGAGGTCGGAGAATGAGCTTAATGCAATGCCAACACCAAGATTCTGCAAATGCAAAGTTCTAAATAAGTGAGCCAATTTTAATTATAAAAGCCTAGCACATCAGGCGCTATTTCTCATATATTTTCAAATTAGAACTAAAACATTCCCTTAAAGTGTCATCACAAACCTTGCAATATCTTCAACACCATTTTTGATATTAAGATGTTTAATATTTTCTTTAATCTCTTGCATGGAGCTAGACAATATTTCTTCTGTTTTGATTACAGCATCATTTGAAGATGGAAGATAATAACCAGCCTTATTTAGTTTGACAAAAAGCATGTTGCCAAGTTCTTGTCCTCTTACATAGCTACATAATATTAGAGGCTTTTGCAATGAAAGAGTTTCCATAATTGTTGCTGGTCCACTTTTAGAAATAACGCAGTCTGCAATGTTCATAAGCTCAGGCATAAAAGAAACAAAGCCAAAAACATGTATATTAGAGGCTTGATAGTGAGCTATAGTCACATCAAGAATCTTTTTTAGTTTTTTGTTCTTGCCACAAACAACTAAAATATGTCCCTTAAAATTGCGTTTTATAAAGATGTGAACAAGACGTAAGGCATTGCGTAAACCTTCGCCTCCACCAGCAATTAAAACTACTTTGCTATCTTGTGGAATACCAAATTTTTCCCGTGTTTTTATTTTTTCTTCCATAGAATATGGCTTATCAAATTTCTGTGAAAGCATAATAGAAAATCTATGGACTAACTCTTTATCAAATTTGTGTTTTTCTATAGCTTCTTTTTCTAGTTTTGAAGAAAACACTACAAGATGTGTGTTTTTTTCAAAGAACCAACTGTTGTGAGCAGTGAATGGATCCATAACAATGGTGATTAGTTTAATCGAAGGATCAACTATATCAATAGCTTCTCTTAAATGAGGAATTAAAATTTCATGCAAACAAACTACCCGAGTTACCTTTTCCTTTTTCAAGAATCGCACAAAGCGTCTAACAAAAAAAGTTCTATAACTAAAGCGACAAAACTTTAACATAACCTTGTATGATGTGAGTCTATAGAAAAGAAGATAACAGAGAGATAGGTAGTTTGAGGTTATAAAATATCCCTTTTCAAAAAAAAGAGATGATAGAAGAGCCCTTTTTTCAAAAGGATTATACATAACGCATTTTGCGTCAGGATAAAGGGAAATAATTTTGTCTTTTAGTGACCTAGCACCAGAAGCGTGTCCGCCACCTGTTTTTAAGTAAAAAAATCCAATAGTTTCACACATATATAACTAGGATAACTTTATAGCAAAAAATGAGATATTTCAATACAACGCAAAAGCATATTGAGTTTATAAAGTGGTCTTATTTACCGCCATGGCATGCAAAAAATCGAATGGTAAAACTTAACAATCTTGTATATGCAAAATGTTCGATTTGCGATCCCCAAACCGATCGACTTACGATGTCGAAACCGTGCGACTTCGCATATGCAAATCGCTCGATTTGCTACCCCCAAATCGAGCGGTTTGGGGGTAGTACATTAGCTAATGTACTAACATAACACTAGCTAATGTACGATGATAACTTTAGTTAATGTAGATGTTTTGGATTTTTCATATAGATTTTTGCTTGAATAAGCATTGAGAATTAAAAAGCTGTTGGATTTAACATAAATTTCCATATATTTTTCACTCTACCTTATTCTATAAAATTAATCAGCAATTTTTCTAAAAATTATATTTGTGTTTGTAGCTTTAATCACTTATAATTTTACAGTAGAATATGGACGCACTTTTTTGTGGAGGTTTTTATGTTTAAAAAGATGGCCATTTTATTTTTGGTTATTTCTATCTTTTCGTGTAAGCATGGCACAAATGTAGAAAAGACGGGGGCTATAGTGGTTTTTTCTTCTTTGCAAGAAGGAAGAGGAAGCGTTGTTGCGACAGTTGATGGCGAAGAAATTAAATCTGGAGACAGAGTTGCAAAAGGGAAGATTGTTTCTTTTTCTGCGACGCCTGAGTCTAATAGATATATTATTAGAAGATGGCAAGGGGCATCCTACGATGAAGCTTCTATTAGTGAAGCTTTATTAAAGGTGAAAGATGAAAAAGCAACATATAATGTTAGGGTGGATTTTGGAAACATTGTTAATTTTATGCGAATTAACTCAGGTGAAGTGAAGGGAAAACCTGTTGTTCCAGATATAACAAAAGAAATACTAGATGGAATAATCAAAGAAAATCAGACGATAAAGGTTAAAGGTCCTAGTGTTAGTATTGTTATAGCTTCCACAGATATTGCATGGGATCAAGATGGCTTTAAGGTGAATGGCAAAGCAATGCGTACTCAACCTTACGATCAATATAAGTCTGCTGGTCTTGTAATGTTTGATAATTTGGAAATTGGTAAACCTTTTGAAGTTGAATGCTCTCATACTGTGAAGTCTCAAATGTTTACTTTCAAGTTTACTCTTTTGCGAGAAGCAGGTTTGGTGGATGTTCCAAGAGTGAACCTTTCTATTGATGAGAAAAAACCTGAGCCTATGACAGAGACAACGTTAGAAGAACTTTCTAATGGAACAAAACCTCATTTTTATAGCAAGAAAGATCCTGAAATTGAAGTTTCTTCTTCTCGTGATGTTATTAAGGAAGTTGTACTTGAAGAAAGTGGAAAGGCTCCTCAAAAGCTTACACCAATTATTGAGAAAGTGGCACTTGGTAAAAAATATTATACTCGTTTCTATATTGATGATATTCCTCTTGAAAATGTTGCAGAACCCAGAGAAATAAAGATTACAATAAAACCAAAAGAAACAGATAAGTATGATGAAGTCGTGTGGGTGTTTTGCCTAAAACAATTTGATGAAACTGATAGTGCTGAGTTTCAAGGAGGAGTTACTGGATCTGGTAGATTTGAACCAAGTATAATGAAGAATATAGGATGGTATGACAAAAAAGAACACCAATATATTGATGATTATGGTTCTAAAACTATGATTCTTTCGGTCAGAACTGTTTCCAAAGAAGCTAGTGTTTACTACCAGATTGTAGGTTCTGATGGAAAATCTTATAACGGTAGTGAAGAAAAAAAGATGGTAAATAATGGGGATACTTCACATAAAAGTGAAGAAATAATTTTGTTTGAAGATAAGCCTACAAATATAAAAGTATGGGTTGTTAGTCGTACAGGTAAGAGAAGAAATGACGATAGGGGAGTGTGGAATTTTACAGCCAACCCAGTTCCGATGAGATGGGGCTATTCATTCACAGATGACCCTGCTAAAGTTCAAGGTGTAGATTATAATGAAGGTTATGATGTTATTAAGATTGACAGAAATAAAGTGAAAAATGGAAAATTGTATGTAAGTTTTGGAATATGGGATGTTTATGAAGTTGGAAAAGAAGGCTTAGCATCTGAACAAAAACCTTTTAATAAAATGAAAATGAATGAGGAAAATATTCAGATTCAATGGTACACAACAGAGGTTAATATTTCGCAACTGATAGACGATAATAAAGAGAGTTTGGAGATTATATTACCTATTCTTGAAAAAGGAGTGCCGTGCTTTACGTATAAGACTACCCTCCGTCTTGAGTAGCTTTAGTGATAGTCTTCACTGTTGACAAAATTATTGTGTTTCGTATAGACTACGAAATACAGGTTGAATAAAGTAAACAAAGGAGTTTTAAATGAAGAAAACATTCATGCTTGTGGCGATGGCATTTTTAATGCTTTCTGCTGTTGTTTCTGCTGAGGAAGCAGTGGTTATCGATTTTAACTTATTGAACGCAGACATCGTGGCTGATAAAGCGGGAAATATGACTCAAAATCGTAGAACTGTTATGGATTTTGGTGTTGTTGCTGGTGCATCTTACACAGATGAGCAAAAGGCTCTTATGAGAACATCATTGGCAATTGGTGAATGGGAAGTTGTTCTTAATTCGTCTTCAAGAAACGCTACAACTATCAGCCTTTCTAAAACATCAGAAGCAAAAGTTTCTGATGAAGCAAGAAATTTTGCTGGTCAAAGATTGATGGGTGTTCGCATTAATTTCCCAGAATGGTTGAATAACGCAAGTGCTGAGATTGTTCCAGCTTTCTCTATCCCAGCATACGAAGAAATGGCACAAGTTGATGACAACGGAAACGTTCAAGAACCAACTGCTGAAGATAAGGCAAGCGGAAAATCAAGATATGAAGATGGTTATGGCGTTGTAAAGAATGTTGGTGTTATTAAGTCAATCGCAGTAAACACATATGGTATGAATTTCCCACATGGTTTATATGTTTTGGTTCGTGATGAAAACAACGAATTAAAGAGATACTTCATGGGATATTTGCTATTTGATGGTTGGAAGGAATTGATTTGGAATAATCCAGCATACATTTCACAAGTTAAGAGCAGGGAAGTTAGGTTATATCCAGCTTATCCTACAGCATTGCCATATGTTGCATTTGCAGGTTTCTCTGTAACAAGAGATGGTTCACATGCAGGTGGAGACTTTGTTGGTTACTTTAAAGATGTTAAATTAATCTATGACAAAGCAGTTTTGCAGACAGTTAGAGATTTTGCAGACGAAGACGTCTGGGGAATCCAAACATTGAGAAATACAGAAAGAAAACAAATTGAAGTTAGAAGATTTGGTCAAGTTCAAGTGTTCCGCTATCTCGAAAGAGAAAAAATGGCTACCGAAACTGAGTTTACTCCATCAAGTGGAGCAGCTAATGCAGGTAATCAACAAGGTGGAAATAACGCTGGCGATATTGAATAGTTTTAGCTAACTTTATTTTACTATAAGCGGTATGTTTTTTTGCAAAACTACCGCTTATTTTTTTTATTCAGTCGAAAACTATGGAAGTACTTAAACCTCTCTTTTTAACAAAATCAGATTTAAGCCAAGCTTACTCTAATTATAAACCTCATTTTGATTTATTGCTTACACGCTTGTTGGACTACCTACAGTCTATTCTTTCTCTTGAGAATTCTCTAACATATAAAGCACGCGTTAAGAGTTTTGGAAGCTACTACAAGAAAATTCAGAAATTTAAGATTAAGAGTGTTGGAAAAGAAATCCCTTTATTGACGGATATTCTAGGCATTAGAATTATGTGCACTTTTATAAGTAATCTTGAAGAAGTGAAAGACATATTGTCCAAAAACTTTGAATTGTATGATGTTGAAAACAAAGGGGATCATTCAAATTATAAATCTTTTGGGTATGAGTCTATTCACTTTGTTGTTAATGTGCCAGATAGTTTTAAGGTTGGGCTTTTGATTCCAGAAGGAATAGTATTTGAAATACAGCTTAGGACTGTGTTGCAAGATGCTTGGGCAGAAATTGAGCATGATTTGGTGTATAAGTCAGAAACTACAGCTCTTGATGTGCCAATGAAAAGAAAGCTAGCTGCTATAAACGCTAGTCTTACTTTAGCTGACATTGTTTTTCAAGAAATCAATGACTATCAAAAAAATCTTAAAATTGAATTGGATACTAGACGCTTTGACTTTTATAAGAAAGCAGATGAATATACTGCGAATCTTTTAAAAGATGAAGTAGGGGAAGTGTCACTTGATGAACAACAAGCTAATGAGACAAATGTTAATATTATTGAAAATATTGATGATATGCTTGTTTCAGCATTAAAGGCTCATAATAACCAAAATTATTCGCTTGCTGTTGAAATTTATACAAAGGTTATTGCTCACATAGAGAATAAAAAAGAGGTAGATAATCCTCAAGGAAGTGTGCTTTCTGTGATTTATAAACATAGAGGTATGGCCTATTTTTTTGCAAATGATTATCAGGCAGCTTGCAGTGACTTTAAGAGTAGCAAAGAGTTTGATCCAAAAAACTTTAGAGCTTACTATTATTTAGGCATAGTGCTTGTGATGTTGGGGAAAAATTATGAAGCCATAGAAGAATTTACTAAATCGCTTGAGATTATGCCGAATCAGGCACATGTGCATTTTCGTAGAGCATTATCTTATTATAATCTAAGGCAATATATTGAGGCATTACAAGATCTTAATATTGCCAGTGAGTTAGGTCTTGACACCGTAGATATGGTAAAGTTACGAAGTGCTATTGCAAAAAAAATTGATATTGTGTAATATTGCCGGACATTATTTTAAATATAATAGGAGCTTTTATGAAGAATCCATCAGCTGTTAAAAGACATAAACAGAGTGAAGTGAGACGAATGAGAAATCGTATCGCAAAAAGTGCTGTTAGGACTATGGCTAAGAAATATACTCTAGCTGTTAAAGAAGGAGATAAGGATAATGCTTCTTCTTTGTTAAAAACTTTAGTTAGCAAGTTGGACACTATTGCAAGAAAAGGAATAATTAAGAAGAATGCTGCTTCAAGAAAAAAATCTCGTATGCAACATTTATATAATTCAACTTTTGTTGCAAAGGAATCTTAATATTTTTTGTGAGGTTTTATGAATATTGTGAAGGAAACTAAATCTTCCTTAATTGAGAAGATACATGAAAAAACAGATTTTAAGTTGATTGATATAAAGAAGATTATTGACACTTTTTTTGAAGAAACAGAAGCTTCTCTTGTTAAAGGTGTGCCTGTTGAGTTTAGGGGTTTTGGCGTGTTTTCTGTTAATATTAGGAAGGCTCGTAAGAATGTAATAAACCCTCGAACAGGTAAGTCTATCACTACTAAAGATACACGTGTGGTGCGTTTTAAGGTTGGTAAAAACCTCAAAGATTCTGTAAAAAACACAAACTAGTTTATATGTTTTCGGTGTCGTTTTTAGATGCTGAAAACATGGTTTTCAATTTAGCTTTCCCTCTCTAGTGTGATGAAAAATAACGAAAAGGTTAAGAATGTGACGGTCTTGGGCAAAGAGACTGTCTTTGATGGTGTGTTGAAGTTCTCTGATGATTTATGTATTGAAGGTAAGTTTACTGGTGCTATAGACGCAAAAGGGAGCTTGTATATAGCGAAAGGTGCTGTTTGTGAAGTGCAATATATAAAGGCAGCAACTATAGTTGTTGAAGGAACAGTGCATGGTGCAATGACAGCTGTAGGTGATGTGGAACTCAAGCCATATTCTTCTGTGACAGGTGATATTGAAGCAAATAGGTTGAAGATAGCGGACAATGTTTCATTCGATGGGTCTATACATATAGCTTCTAACCTAAAGGCTATTTCTCAGGATATTTTCACATTGGATGTTTCCCAGTTTCGTCAAGAACTCACAAAAGAATAACTTTTATGGTTAATTCAAAACTATTAAATGATCTCTTTCAAAAATTAAAATCAAAAGAAGAATATGTTGTTTTTGCTGAATCTTTAACAGGTGGTTTAATTTCGTCTGAATTTTCTAAAATACCCGGGGTTTCAGCTGTGCTATGGGGCGGTTTCGTTGTGTATAATCCTTATGCAAAGGTGAATATATTGAATGTTTCTGAAGATTTGATACAGACCTATGGTGTGGTTAGCGAAGAGTGTGCTTTCGCTATGGCAGAGGGGGCTTTGAAGGTAGCTCATCGAAGAGGATATGCTTCGCCTTCATATTCGCTTGCTGTTACAGGCTTAGCAGGCCCTGCAACAAATGAGGATGACCTAAAAGTTGGAACTGTGTGTATTGCAGTGGCAAAGATAGAAAAAGTGACATATTCAGATTTAAAAGACGCTCCTATTTTTAATATAGCGACTGTTTCTAAAATGTTTCATTTTCAAGGAGATAGGAATAGCATAAGAGAAGAAACCTTAAATAAGGGTGTGGAACTTTTATTAAGAAATATTAGATGAGCCTTTTTGAGGGGCAACAATATTTTTTCAATTATCTAAGATAGTGTAATCGGGCAGGGGGGATTTGAACCCCCGACTTCTTGGTCCCGAACCAAGCGTGCTCCCACTGCACTACTACCCGTTTTCTTTGAAAAGAACTGATTTTTTTGATTTATGCTAGGTTGTAGTATAGATACAAAAAAAGCTCACCTGCAATGGTGAGCTTTTAACGGGAGCGACGGGGCTCGAACCCGCGATCTCCGGCGTGACAGGCCAGCGCGATAAACCAGCTTCGCTACGCCCCCTAAACATGTCCGCAATCTTAGCAAACATTACTAAAAAAGTCAATAGGAAATTTGTTTGTGATTATGAAAAGTATCTAAATATAACAATATTTGGAATTGCAGAAGATTCATTCAAAATATTCAAATGCATTTTTTTAATCTTTATGAGGAATTATCATAAAGATTAAAACTTCCATATTTGGGTATATTCAATTATAATCGTAGATAGTTTTATAAAAGAAGTGGAATGCATGAAAGTATTAGTAGGTTTAAGTGGTGGTGTTGATTCTAGTATTGCCACAAAGTTATTAATTGATTCAGGATATGATGTTACGACTTGCACATTACGCTTATTGCCTGAATGCACGGGAAAAGAAGCTAAAGATGAAGCAACTATTGAAAAAGCCAAAATAATTGCAAAAAAACTAGGTGTGCAACATATTGTTTATGATTGTAGAGATGAGTTTGAGCAAAAGGTGATTAGATATTTTTCCAATTCATATAAAATAGGGGCGACTCCTAATCCATGCTATGTATGCAATAGTAATATCAAATTTGGGCTTATGCTAGAAAAAGCTCTAAGCGATGGTTTTGAAAAAATTGCAACAGGGCATTATGCAGGAATAAAGGAAGAAATGGTTGATAATGCTAAAGTGTTCCGTTTAATTAAGGGCAAAGACAAACAAAAAGATCAAAGTTATTTTCTTTCTTGCCTTTCACAATTTCAACTATCGCATAGCATTTTCCCTCTAGCTAATTTCACAAAAAATGAAGTGAAAGATCTTGCGTATAGTGCTAATCTTGTGAATGACGAAATTAAAGAAAGCCAAGATATTTGTTTTGTTGATGATGGCGAATATGCTTCGTTTATTTCTTCTATTTCTTCACTCAAAGATTTTTCGGAAGGTGATTTTGTTGACCTCGATGGAAATATATTGAAAAAACATAAAGGACTCCAATATTACACTATTGGGCAAAGACGAGGTCTTGATATTGCACTAGGCTACCCTGTTTATGTGATAAAAAAAGACGCAAAAGCAAATACTGTTACTGTCGGGAAAAAAGAGGAGCTTACTTGTCATTCTTTAGTTGCAAAAAACATTAATATTATTGGGAGATTATCTATAGGTGAGAATATTAAAATCAAAGCAAAAACCAGATATCGTCAAGTTGAAAAAGATGCTTATCTTATGCTAAGAGATGAAGGAACTGCAGTAGTTGAATTCTTAAATAATGATGAAGCAGTGGCTATAGGGCAGGTGGTTGCTTTCTATATGGAAGATTTTTGTTTAGGTTCTGGAATTATTGAGGAGACTTACTAGAAAAAAATATTTTGAAAAATCATATAGAAAAACAAAGATAAATGTTATAGACTCCCTACATATTTAGGATGGTTGGATAGAGGTGCGATATGATCATTATCAAAACAATGGAACAAATAGATGGTATTAGAAAATCTTGCAAGCTATTAGCACAGCTTTTTGAAGAATTAAAGCCAATAATGAAGCCAGGAATTACAACAAAAGAATTAGATAAGTTTTGTGTGGCTTATATGAAAAAGCATAATGGAAAACCAGCTTGGTATAGAGAAAATTTTCCTGGGGCTGCGTGTATTTCAATAAATGAAGAAATTATACATGGGCTTCCGGGAAAGCGTATTGTGAAAGATGGGGATTTAGTTTCTATGGATATTGGCATAGATTTGGATGGCTATATAAGTGATGCATGTGTTACTTATCCTGTTGGCAATGTGAAAGAAGAAAATTTAAAGCTATTGCAGGTTACAACAGAATGCTTATATAAGGGAATAGAAGCGTGCAAGGCAGGAAATAGAATATCTGACATCTCCAAAGCTGTGTATAATCATGCAAAAGCTCATAACTATGGTGTTGTTTATGAATACACAGGTCATGGAGTGGGCATTGATGTGCATGAAGACCCTGCAATTCCAAACTATCCAGAAAAAAGAATGTTTAATCCAAGAATAAAGCCTGGAATGGTGCTCGCAATTGAACCTATGATTAACCTAGGAACAGATGATATTGTGCATAAAAAAGATGGCTGGACTGTGCTAACGGCAGATGGTTCTGTTTCTTGCCACATGGAACATACAGTGGCAGTTTTTGAAGATCACACAGAGATTCTTTCTCAGTTGTAGAGGTCTAATTTTTTGAACAATTCAAAGATTTGACACTGATATAAAAAAATGTTAAACTCAATTTAGATAGGGTTCGGTTAGAATCTTGATATTTGTTTTTAAGGAGGACAAAAATGAAAAAAATTAAGTTTTCTTTGATTTTGGCTTTAAGTTTTGTAACTTTTGTTTTTATGGCTTGTCAGATGCAGGGTAAAGGTTCAAAGGGTAAAGATACGCCCGGTGAAGGAGGGGACACTCCCGGTGGAGGGGGGACACCATCAGGCGTAACGTTTGATGTTCAGACTAGCAATTTGAAATGTATAAGCGGTAACTTTTCAATTACGCCATCTAACGATGATGTGACGTACGCTGTGGGTGTTATGACAAAGAAAAAATATGAAGCACAAAGTTTAATAGGGGATAAAAAGGATCCTCCTGTAGGTATTTTTTCGTTTGATAAATCATGGTATCAAATGATGGCAGGACAGGGTGGTGACTGGAAAGCAAAGGCAAAGGAGGCAGGTTATTACAAAACTGGTGTTACATCTGGATCTATAGTTTCTCCCGACAATATTAACATCGAGGATATCAGACCTAATACAGAATGTGTTATTTATTACTATTTGATTAAAGAGACATCAGAAGTTCCTGATAGTGAGATTTTTGTTCATGAATTTAAAACTCTACCAGAAGACCTTTCAACTAATACATTAGAGGCTAAAATAGAGAGAGCTTATAGTAATGGAGTGAGAGCAACTATTACTACTACAAATGATGATTCATGGTTTGCTTTTATTGCAAGAAAGAAGTTTTTGGATTGGTATCTACCAGGGGGCTCAGGAGAAGCAAAGGGATTTACACTTAAAGATGCTATATATAAGGAAATCTCAGGGCGTAGTAGTGAAGGAGCACCACCTTTACGTACATTTAATGGAAATCTTACTATAACTCCGGGAAATGTGATAGCCCCGTGGGGAGAGAAGGATGGTGAGGAGGGCTATTTAGTTATTTGTGTGTATGATGGAGAGAATGGTGTTCGTTCCGAGCCGAAGTATTATCCTTTCACATCTACATCTGTTAAGGGTGAGTAGTGTTTTCTATATGAATTAAGTTAAGGTTTTTTTCACTAAAAGTGAAGAAAACCTTTTTTTTGTAGGTAGTGTATAGTTTTGTTTAATTCCTATAAGTTTATCTTGTATGTTGAGATATATAGTGAATTGTTTGGGAGAGAGTGTGAGAAAACTTTTATTGTTATTTAGTTTGATAATCTTCTTTTTTGCGTGTAAAGGGCAGAATAATATAGCCCATGAAGATATTGGATTAGAAAAATTAACATGTGAAGATCAGTCCATTTTAGAGAGAATGGATGGTAATTTATTTTGTAATTTTGGTAATGTGCAGAAATTTTCTGTTGATTTGATGGTAAAACCTGTAGATGAAAATGCTGTTTCCATCAGTGTGGAAACAGTAGGGTATGCTAAATCATTAGGTAGTGTTCCCTATTTTACAGTTTATCTGACAAACGGTATAAACACAATCAGAATTATTTCTACTTCAAAAAAAGATGTTTCAAATAAAAAGGAGTATACTATAAGAATCAATAAAAGATCTTCTAGTGTACCGACAAATGAATCTTCAACGGCAAAAGAATTAACTTTTGATGGCAAAGATGTGCTTTTGAGAATGAATAGTAATAATGTTTGTGAGTTGCAAGATGTTGAAGAAAATAAAAGCGAAGCTATGCTAGTTGTTGTTCCTCATAACACAAATGCAGAAGTCAAAGTTTTGAATGATGGAGAAAATGTTGAAAAAACTACATCAAACACTTACAAAGTTGCGTTAAAGCATGGATTGAACCAGATCTATATTGTGCTTAAGTCTAGCAAAGAAGGCGAGAAACTATATTTGATTAAAGTGTATAGAACAGAAGATTTAGACTTGAAGAGCTTTAATGTTGATGGTGAGGAGTACTGCAATAATTCAGGCGAAATTAGTGTTGAATATTTGCGTTTCCCATTAGAAAAGGCAAATGTCAAAGTTTCTGTTGAGGCTAAAACTGCTGAAGCAAACATTATATTTAAGCAAAATGGAAAAGAGATAAGGGCTAATGACGGTTTTTATAATCTTGATTTAGTGTCAGGGGATAATGCTGTTGAAGTGAATGTGGAAGGACGTGAAGGGATACGACGTAAAGTTTATAACGTCCTTTTTGTACGTCTTTCAGAAAATGCTCTTAATAGTGGAATTATTAAATTGGTAGCAGATGAAACTGACCTTTTGCCTTTAATGTCCAAAGAAAACTCTGTCACTCTTTCTTCTTGCAATAATGATGTTGAAAAACTAAAGCTCAAGGTGTTGGCAACATCAGAATATGAAGCAAAGGTGCTTTGCAATGATGTGGATGTTCAAGGAACTAACGGTTTGTATGATGTTTCTTTGAATGTAGGAAAAAATAGGATTGTTGTGAACCTCATTAAGGGAGGAGAAACAAAAACTACTTATTCAATTTTTAAGGCACGATATCCACAAGAGACACCTGCAGGAAATCCACAAGGCGATGAAGTGAAAGTGCATTTTGTGGTTTTGGATGGTGTTAATGGTTCTAGTGTTGATGGCTCATACTTAAATATCTCTAAAACAGCAAATTCAACACCTGAGACAACCAAAAAGGTTCTCATAAGAAATGGCAAAGCAGAAGCTAATCTCAAAAAGAATGAATATTATAACTTTATGATAGAAGGACAAAATGATGAATATTCACCTATTCGCTATGCTGCCTCGGATGTTGTTTCTTATTATTTGGGTAGTGCTGAAGTGACTGTTCCTATAGTGCAACGTGCATTGCAACGCATTACTAAAGCTAGCGAAGCTCCTATTATTGATGAGTTAAAATTTGGAACTGAAGCGTTGACTTCTGGTGAAGAAAAACTCATTAATGTGATGAAAGATGTTTCTATAAAAGTGAAATCAGTAGCTCCTATTAGAAAACTTGATTTTGTTTCTCCTCTTCCGATGCTTGGTGTGGGGGTTGTTCCTACAACTGGTGATGGATTGCAAGGAAGTAATATTTTTTATGCAAAAGTTATTCAAGATAATGTTAGGAACGCTGATGGAACTTATGAATCTAGCTGGAAATGGGAGTGTTCTGAAGTTTCTTTGATTAAAGAAGAGTATGTTGATGTTGTTTTAGTTGTTTATGATGTTGCAAATAACAGGCTAGAACGTCATATTCGCTTAAAGAATACAAATGCTATTGCAGAAGATGAAACAATTTCTGTTGATACTATGAATCTATTTTTAACAAGGTATCCAACTACGTCTGCTCTTTATTCTGTGGGGCATGATGAGGGAACAAAGACTGGCACTTATTATACTTGTGAGCTTTCTTTTGATGTGAAAAGGGCTAATGCTTCTATTCCTTGCAAAGGATATGACCTTTATAGGAAATGTTTAGAAGATGGTGGAGACTTTGCTCTTGTTAAGCATATTGTTAATAAAACTCCAGTAACAGCTGAATATAATGCACCTCATAAGATTTATGATAATGATGGGCTTTTAGAAGATGAAAAAACTTATCAATATAAGGTGGTTGCATACACAGATGATGAGAAAAAAAGCACTTTGGCTAATTCAAATGAGATTAAAGTTTTAGTTCCTAAAAGCACATGCTTGTTACTTGAATACCCAGTTAATAACTATATTACACCAACTGAGGCTAAAAACTTGAATTTTGATTTTAGATTTTCTAATCCTAAAGCATTAAAAAATGCAAAAGAAATGGAATTAGGGCTTATGGTTGCAGATGGATCTGGTGCTTATGTATATGGCTCTAAGTTTAGGTATGTTTTTGATGAAAAAGGAACTCCTGAGATTTATTTTGCTGGTAAAAATGATGCATCTGTGTATGATGGATATTATATGGGAACAGGTTATTCTCAAAAAAGAACTAACTTAACAACTAAGCCTGTTGAAGATCTTGTGGTTGTGGATGTGGAAAAAGGAACTGTGAGAATCACAAAGGAGCTTATCTCTCTTGTAGGAGCAAACATTGCAACATCAAAGCCTCTCAATTTAAAAAAAGGTGCTTTCTATTATTGGGATGTGCTTGATTGGGGAATAGCATCAGATGTACGTTCTGACTTTTTTCATGCTACAAAGATTACTATGAAAGCAGATAGCAATGTATATGTTACTGTTCCTGTTAATGATAGTAGGAATGGTGAGAATGCTTGGAATGGGCGTGTGCAGTTTGGCGTGAAGATGGAGTAAGGAGAATGTATGAAAAGATATTTATATGTTTCAGTGTTTTTGACTTTATTCTTTTCTTGTTCTAATAACTTTTTACAAGAAAAGAAGGATAATGGAATATACGAATTAGAAGATTTTGAAACTCAGGAAAGAGCTTTTCTGGGCTATGATGAAGAGAATATTTATGATTCTTCTATAATTGTTAAAGTTGCATCTTTTAATGATGAAGAACTTGATAGGTTTGTTTCTTCACTAAAGGGTTTGAATGTTGTTGAGAAGGCAAGGAATAAGGCTTTTGTGGATGGGCAAATGTATTTAAGCTTAAAGGCTCTTGGCAACTATCCAGAAACATTAAAGAAAATTAGAGCGATGGAAGGTGTTTTTTATGCAGAGCCTGACTATAAGATAAGAGCTATAGATTCTCATAATGAAAAGAGTAATTTCTTAAAACCTTTTGGTCTTTCAGATGGTAACCTTGAGAAAGACCCTGAAGGCAATATTTATGAGTATGCTTTGGAAATTACAGGAGCTTTGCGTGCTTATAGAGATTTTGGCTATGGAGAACACTCAGTTTGGGCAAGTATTATCGACACTGGCACTAATGGAAACCATGAAGATTTGGTTTATGAAAATGGAGATAAGGTTGTCAAGATATTAAAGTCAGCTTATGGAGATGCTTGGGGAACTAAAATTATTGAAATTTCTACAGGAAACTCTGATGATGAACCAGACGCTGGAGGGCATGGAACACATTGCACTGGTAGTATTTGTGCTGTTGGCAATAATAATAAAGGTATTTCTGGAGTAGCTTGGAAGAATGTGAAGTTTGCGTCTTATAAAGGACTTAAAGAGGGGGCAGGAAGTCCGGAAGCAATATATGGTTGTTTGAGAGACTTAGTGGATAGTGTTAGAAAAGAGGTGAGCCAAGAAGAGCAAGCTACAGTTCCTGTCAATCTTTCTTTAGGAGGGCTTACAGCCAGTAATTATGTGATTGAACATATAAATTATGCTCTTTCTAAAGGTATTTTGCCTGTTGTGGCTAATGGTAATGATGGGCAACTTGTTGCGTCTTACCCTGCGGCTTGTCCTGGTGTTTTGTCAGTGGGAGCTTCTGGAGATAATGATAAGAGAGGTCGCTTTAGTACTTATGGTCCATGGCTTAATATAGTGGCTCCTGGTTTAAATATCATTAGCTTAGGACACAAATCGGCTGAAAGTTATGTTAATATGTCAGGAACTTCTATGGCAACTCCTTTTGTTACAGGAGTGATTGCGTATTTGCTTTCGTTTGACCCTACACTAACCCCTAATCAAATTATTGCAATTTTGGAAAAAACTGCTGATAAGATTGATGCAACAAATAAAGACCCAATGGCTAAATATAATGATAAGGGTTATTCTCTTTGGTATGGACATGGGAGAGTGAATGTGTATGAAGCTGTTAAGATGGTAAAAGAGAAACGCTTTCCAAAAAAGGGAGAGGAGTATGTGGAAACTGTCTTGCAGGTTAATGTTTCTACTCCTAATTCTATAATTCATGTTTATGAGAAAAACACAGGTGCTTTGGTTACCATATCTCTTACTTATGGCGACAAAAATAAGTCTAATGCTGAGATAAGAGGCTTACGACCTGGCACTTATAATGTTGTTTGCAACCAAAAAATGCAGGAAGTGACTATCGGAAACGAAGCCAATGTTGTAGTGGATTTTAACAAGAAATAA
>CAUUAF010000026.1:0-19176 GCA_963543085.1 uncultured Treponema sp.
GTGCTTTTGATGATGATTTTAGATTTAAGATCCTTTTTTCATGCTGATGCCCTGTGTAATTTGGTCATTACCTTGACATAAATTGTATATTTCTATTATTCTTAAATCTATTGTCTTGATGGCACTAAGGCTCGGGAGGCCTGTTTATGAATATCACAATGAATATGTACCAATCTCTGGGGTTTGCAGTTGTGTGGTTGTTAATTGGTAGGTATTTAAAAGACCATGTTAAGTTTTTTCAAAAGTATTGCATACCAGCCCCTATAATCGGGGGCTTTTTGTTTGCAATCATATCATTGATTGGACACGAAACAGGTGTAGTCAATTTCAGTTTTAATAAGACATTGCAAGAGTATTGGATGGTGATGTTTTTTACCACTGTTGGCTATAATGCAGGCTTTTCTGTTTTGAAAAAGGGTGGTGTTAAGGTCTTTATATTCTTAGGGGCTGCAATTTCTCTTGCAGTTCTTCAAAACGTTGTGGCTCAAGGTGTCGCATATCTAATTCATTTTAATCCAAAGCTTGCTGTTATGTTGGGTTCAACTTCTTTTACAGGTGGTTTTGGAACAGCTGCTGCTTTTGCCCCGTTAGTTGACCCAGATGGAACATTGGGTGCTTTAACCCTAGCAGTCGCAGTCCCGACCTTTAGCTCCATAATAAGCTCAATAATGGGTGGCCCTGTTGGAAACAGTCTAATCACAAAATATAATCTTTCGTCTGCACATTCAAATGTACAAATCAAGGTTGATGAGTCAGGTAGCATTATAAAGCAAACCACAGAGGTTACTACAGTGCCAGTAGTGGATAATAGACCTTTTTTCAAAAAACTTTTTTCAAAACATAAGAAAACAGAAGACATTACAAAAGTTCATGAAGAGGTAATTCACACAAAGGCTACAAAGCTAGAGGTTGATAACACCAACCCTAGTTTGGATCAAACTTTGAATAGTGAAAAAATTGCCTCTTCTTTTATGATATTGGTTGTAGCTGTTGGTATTGGTATTTTCTTAACAAATCATTTGAATAGTCTTTCAACAAAAACTCAGTTTCCCATCTACATTGGCACAATGTTGGTTGCTGCTGTGATTAGAAATATTGCTGACGCAACTAACTTATTCAAGATTGAAATGGAAGCTATGGACACTTTAGGAAGTGTTGCCTTAAACCTATTTTTAGCAATGGCTTTGGTTTCTCTTGAATTGTGGAAATTGGTTGATTTAGCTGTTCCTCTCTTTATAATTCTAGGAGCTCAAATTATACTCATGTATGTTTTTGCAAGGTTTGTCACTTTCAATCTGATGGGAAGAGACTATGACGCTGCAGTCATCACATCAGGGCATATTGGGTTTGGCTTTGCAGCAACTCCTAATGCAATGGCGAATATGGGTTCCGTTTGTGAAAAATATGGATATTCGGAAATTGCTTTCTTTGTTGTTCCTATAGTTGGCTCTTTGTTTATAGACCTATTCAACGTTATGATTATAAGTGGTACTTTAGCTTTAGTTCAATAAAATTTTCACTCTAGTATAAGAACTTCTAAACTAGTTTTGGAAGTTCTTATACAGTGTCTATACTTTTATGCATACTAAATTATAAGAAACTGTAACAAACAATTTTCTTTATAAAAGAATTTTTCTGTAAATCAACAATCCCTATTAACAAAATTAAGTTTAAGAATTCCCTCAAATTAGCTGTATTACAAGCAGTTAATTAAAAAGGAAATCAGTTTTTTTATCTTGCTATTATATTCAATTTTTCTTATCATTATCCATTGCATAAATGACTTTTTTCATGCTAAGGAGAATATATGAAAAAACTCAAAGCTATAGGTTGTGTTCTTATATTGCTATTTGCATTTTTGGTAGGAATCGCAATTGGCAAAAACGTTTATAATAAAAACACAATTGATATAACAAGTATTGAACAAAAACTAAATCAAAACTTTGAGATTGAAAACACAAATGTTATTTCACATAACGTTGCAAATAATTCTTTGTTTACGCAAGATGAACAGCAAAATATTTCCGTTTATGAAAATGCAAACGAAGCAGTTGTCAATATAACTACAGAAACTATGGGAGTTAATTGGTTTTTAGACCCTGTTCCTATGGAAGGAGCTTCTGGTTCAGGCTCAATCATTGATGAAGCAGGTTATGTTCTCACCAACACTCATGTTATCGCAGAAGCTTCAAAAATATATGTTTCTCTTTTTAATGGAAGTCAATTTGAAGCAGTTGTTATAGGTTTAGATGCAGAAAATGACTTAGCTGTGTTAAAATTTGAAGTTCCTAGAGGATTAAAACTTCGTACAATTCCATTTGGTTCTTCAAACAATTTGAAGGTTGGTCAAAAAGTGCTAGCTATTGGGAACCCATTTGGTTTGGAACGAACATTAACCGTAGGTATTGTTTCTGCTCTTGGGCGTCCTATACAGAGTAAGAAAAACATAATAATAAAAAACATGATTCAAACTGACACTGCAATAAATCCTGGCAACTCTGGTGGTCCCCTTTTGGACGCTTTTGGAAAAATGATAGGTATTAACACAATGATATATTCAACATCTGGAAGCTCTGCTGGGATTGGTTTTGCAGTTCCTGTGGACACTGCAAAAAGGGTTGTGAGTGAGATAATCAAATATGGCAAAGTGAGACGAGGTGCTATTGACGCAGAATTAGTACAGATTACAAGTTCTCTAGCTCGCTATGCTAATTTACCTGTGGATAAGGGGCTATTGGTTTCTAAAGTAAATAAGGGAACAAATGCTGCCTCTGCAGGCTTAAAAGGTGGAACTGAGGCTGTGCGTTCTGGTTATGGAAGATATGCTTCTGTTTTTTATGTTGGAGGCGACATAATAGTTGAAATTGCAGGAAACAAAATAGAAAGCTTGCAGGATTATTATTCGGCGTTGGAAGACAAAAAGCCAGGTGATGTTGTAAGAATGAGAATTGTCCGCTCTTCAGGTGAATGGGAACTTAATATAAAACTTTCTGATAGAAAAGAGTAGAGGAATAAAATGCAAGAAATATTTGAAAGATTAAAAAATGCTATATGTAACTTTCTTGAGAGTACTCACACGTTATATCCTATCATAGTGCTTGTCCTTACAGTTTTGCTTCATAGGATTGTTAGAAGAATTCTAATTGTGATATCAAATCGAATTAGAAAAAGTGGAATTACTAATCATCTTAAAGTTCAGCAATATATTTTTAATAAGGTAAAAACAGAACGACTCTCGTTATTTGTATATGTTTTTTCGTTTCTCTTATTAAGAAATAAATTAGTTTCTCAAAACTTTTATTATGCAGGTGAATTTTTTGGTATACTTGCCTCTCTCAACACTATTTATATCATTACAAGGTTTTTGCATGAAATATTAGATGGCCTAGCTCTATACACAGAAAGTGAAGAAGCATTCAGAGGACGTTCTTATAGAAGCTATATACAAGTTCTTATTTTGATAGTGTATCTTGCTGCTTGTATAATTGCAGGTGGTGTTGTGAGTGGAAAGTCTCCGTGGGATTTGCTTAGTGGAATAGGAGCGATGACTGCTGTTTTGCTATTAGTGTTTCGAGAAACTATTCTTTCCTTTGTTTCTAGTCTTCAAATATCCTCTTATGATCTCGTACGTCTTGGCGATTGGATTTCTGTTCCAAAATACGATGCTGATGGAGATGTAATAGAGTTAGCCCTTCATACAATAAAAATACAAAACTGGGACAAGACTATATCCGTAGTTCCAACGTATGAGATTCTTCAGAGTGGATTTAAAAATTGGAGGGGTATGACGGAAATTGGTGGTCGCCGTATTAAGCGTTCTATATTTTTAGATGCTCATTCAATAAAATTTATGGATAAGCCTCTCAGAGAAAGACTTGGAAATATTGAAATATTAAAGCCTTATTTTGAAGAATTTGAAAAAAAAGTAGGTGAACACTATGTGGATAATGTGCAAACACTAAATGAAAGACGCATGACTAATATAGGAACTTTTAGAATTTATATTTTAAAATATTTAAGAAGTCTCTCTACAGTGCGAAAAGATTTAACTTTGATTGTACGTCAACTTGAATCTGGAGCCACAGGTGTTCCTTTAGAACTTTACCTATTCACATCAACTACTGAATGGGAGGAGTATGAAAAAATACAAGCAGATATTTTTGACCATCTTTTTGCCATTCTTCCAATTTTTGATCTAGAAGTATTCCAGTATCAAAACAAAGTGTATTATTAGTATTTTGCTTATTAAATACAAAAAGTTATGAATCAAGACCAAGTTAAGAATATTTTATTACAGATAGAAGACACATCACTTGATTTTTCTCTTATTTTTTCAGGAAAATCAAGTAAAATGGTTAATGGGCTTTATAAGCCAGAAACTAGAGAAATTGTATTGCATAATAAGAACTTTGAAAATGACAATGAAATGATATATACAGCAATACATGAATACACTCATCATAAACAATGTGAAATTGAAGGAATTCGTCATTCAACTAGGCATCATACTCAAAAGTTTTGGGCTATGTTTCACCGTCTTTTAACTATTGCTGAAGAAAAAGGCTTTTATAAGATTGGAATAGAAGAAGGCACAGAACTAGAAAAAATAACCAAGCGTATTCGTTCTGTTCTAATGGTGGAGGACGGACGCATTATAAAAGAACTTGGGGAGCTGCTCGGAAAAGCAAGAAAGCTGTGTAAAGAGGCACATGTTCGCTATGAGGACTATATAGACCGTGTTCTAAAATTACCTAGAAGCAGTGCGATATCTATGGAAAAGATGTATGCTTTTGATATAGATCCTTCTATTGGCTACGATGCTATGAAAAGTGTGGCAAATATAACTAACCCAGAAAAAAGAAAAGAAGCAGAAAGGTTATATGTTGCTGATAACAGTCATGCAGTTGTTAAAACTTTATTGAATAAGAAAAAAGAAGAAAATGAAAAAACCATGCTAGAAAAAGAAAGATTGAGGTTGGAGCATACTATAGAAACAATGCAAATAAGACTAGAAGAGGTGAAAACTCGCCTTATTGAATTAAACTAAGATATTTTTCTACCATATAATGAAATAACACTGAAAACACTGATTAAAGGCTGTGCAACTAGCATAGGTACAGCACGAAACATTTAATCAGTGCTTTATCAATATTAGTGAATCAATACCTTCTAAAAAGAAGTTACTTATATGCTTTGGCTTGAGAACGAGTAAAAACCCATTTCCCATTTCGTCTTTCTAATGTCATATCTTGTTGAATATACAAATCATTCTTTTTTCCACCACTTTTATTTTCTATATTCACATAACTTTTGCCACAGAGTGTTGCATAATTTCCATTCACAGTCATAACTATATCATCATAATTAACATTTGAATAAGCTACTATTCCCCCCTTTAATAGCACTCAAACACTCATTCTTATTCATATTTCTATCGTTTATGTACAACAGAACAAACTCATTATCAAAAATCTTCCTAATTGTATCCATATCCTTTTCAATTATTGCATTATACATTTGTTGATATAGCATTATGATTTTATCAACCTGTAGTGAATCACTAACTTCGTTCTCTTTTGTGTAATCTTTAGCACTGATTCCTCGCCCTTAGCTAATCTTTGGCTCTTTATTATTAATTAAAATTGTTTAAGCATTTAAAACCAATACACACAACAAGATAAAAGCAAACAGTAATCTTTTCATTTATTCATTTCTCCTTGAAATATTGAAAATAGA
The DNA here is from genome assembly GCA_963543085.1 of uncultured Treponema sp. Classification (GTDB taxonomy): domain Bacteria; phylum Spirochaetota; class Spirochaetia; order Treponematales; family Treponemataceae; genus Treponema_B. Next base: position 5,737 of record CAUUAF010000026.1, read on the forward strand.
GATTCTAAAAAAGTCACCTCAGAAAATACTAGTATTTTCGCCAGTTTTATGGCACTAATGTCATTGTAATATACTAGATAAAATAAATATATTGGTTAATTTAAAAATATTACTAGAAACTATTGGATATTTTCCTAAAAAAATACCGATAAAGTAGGAGTGCCTCTTATTGTGTACATGTGATTTTAAGTAGAGTCGTTTGTATGCAATGATATATGCTAATTATCGTTAAATAATAGGGATATTATTTTCTATATAATTTAAGGAGTAAAATATGAAAAAACCCATTATTGGAATCACTGGAAGCATCTTGTTTGAAACTTCATCTGGACTTTTCGCAGGCTATGAAAGGATGTATACCAATGCGGATTATGTTAATTCAGTTTTGAATGCAGGGGGCATTCCCTTGATGATGCCTGCCATTGAAGATGATGATGCCATCAAAGCACAATTGGACGCTGTAGATGGTGTAATTATTATGGGTGGTTATGATGTTGATCCTGTATATTTTAACGAAGAACCATTAAGCTGTTTAGGAGAGATTTTACCAAAACGAGACATTTTTGAACTATCTTTGTTGAAACAAGCTATGAAGATTAGAAAACCAGTTTTAGGAATTTGCAGAGGAATGCAAATTATGAATGTGTGTTTTGGTGGTTCTCTATACCAAGACATTTCATTGATTAAGCGAGATATTTTAATTCAACACAATCAAAAAGCCCGCCCTACTTGTAGAACACATTCAATCTTAACAGAAGAAGACTCTAAAATGAGATGTTTATTTGGCAAAGAAGACAAAGTAAACTCGTATCATCACATGGCACTAAAAGAAATTGCAAAAGATTTTAGAGTAACAGCTAAAGCCCCTGATGGAATTGTTGAAGCAATTGAATACACAAAAGATGGGTTTATGATGGGAGTACAGTTTCATCCTGAAATGTTGGCTCAAGTTCATGAGGCTTCCAGAAAACTATTTGAAGAATTGGTTAAAGCTAGTAATAAATAATTTTTTTAGGAGGATTAATATATGCATGATAAAAACAAATTAGGTTTGTTGAGTATTTGTTTACTTGGGATTAACGCAATCGTCGGAACAGGGATATTTTTGCTTCCTGGTCAAGTTGCTCAACATGCAGGTGTTTGGAGTATTGGAGTACTCTTGTTCGATGCCTTTTTGGTAATCTTAATTGCATTGTGTTTTGCAGAAGCAGCAGGGCTTTTTAAGAAAAATGGAGGTCCATACGTTTATGCACGTGAAGCATTTGGGGAGTTTGTAGGCTTTGAAGTAGGTTTTATGAAGTGGGCAATAATGATTATTGCTTGGGCAGCTATGGCAGTGGGCTTTCCAACTGCTTTGGCAGGTGTTTGGTCTCCAGCAGGTACACCTTTAATAAGGAGTATAATCGCAGTTATCATCATCATTCTTCTTTCAACAATGAATATTTTAGGTGTTCGCATTTCAAAGATTGTCAACAATGTTGTTACGATCGGAAAACTTATACCATTGATTTTCTTTGTGTTAGTGGGTATTTTCTTTATGCAAGGAGCTAACTTCAAACCTATGGAAGCAGTTCCCCCTCTTTCATTTACAACCTTTGGAGCTGGTGCTTTGTTGGCATTTTATGCTTTCACAGGCTTTGAATCCATCGCAGTAGCAGCTGAAGACATGGAAAACCCAGAAAGGAGTGTGCCACTTGCAATTATTTTAGTCATGACCGGTGTTTCGGTGTTTTACCTATTGATTCAAGTTGCATCTATTGGAATTTTAGGTAGCGAGCTCCCCACTAGTGCAGCTCCAATTGCTGATGCAACTGCTAAATTTTTAGGTCCTGTTGCAAAAGCCATGATTACAGCAGGTAGCTTAATATCTATTGGAGGCATAAACATTGCTTCTTCTTTCTTCATTCCTCGTCAATCTGTTGCCTTGGCTGATGATGGTTTTTTGCCCAGCATTATGAAAAAAAGAAATAAAAAAGATGTTCCGTACGTCGCAGTTATTGTTTCAGGTATCTTAACTTGTTTGGTTTGTCTTACTGGAAGTTTTCAAAAATTGGCTGCAATTTCTGTAGTGTCTCGTTTTGCTCAATATATTCCAACATGCCTCGCAATTATAGTATTTAGACGAAAAGGTATGAAAGGTTCCTTTAAGATTCCTTTTGGCTATGTAGTTCCCATTCTAGCTGTGGCAATAAGCTTATATCTATTGTGGAATTCTAATGTGGAAAAAATTATCTTTGGACTTGGAGGATTGGTAATAGGAGCTATTCTATATTTTATTATGAAAGCAATAAATAAAAAAGAAGTAGCTTAAAAGTTTTTTATATTAAGCCAAGAAGTATACCAAAAACTCTAATATCTTTTAGAATATGAAAGTTTTTGGTATACTTCTCCATCCTATAAAACATTTTGAGGAGTTTTTATGCCACCAATTATTTCAATAATTATTGCAATTGTTATCTCATACATTGTTGCATTGGTTTTTATTTCTAGAAAACGTTCTATGTATGGTTCTTTGTCTAGTCGTTTGTTATTTATTCTTGCTAGTTTTGCTATAAATACACTTGCAACAGGCACAATTTTTTTCGTATTGTATTGGTCAAGTAATAATGGTATTTCTTCAGAACCATTTTTAACAACTAGTGTTATACCCTGCATAATCACAGCAGCAATAATTTTCTTATCATCATGCATATTATCACTGTGTTCTATAAAAATACCCACCAGATTTATTATTCTAATTGCTATAGCAGTTTTTTGCACTTCAATAAGCATAATGGCAGGGAAAATTGCCTTAAATGAATACAGATTAACCCAAGAAAAAAATAGAACATTCTTAGAGAAACTGTTCAACTAAAAAGGTATTTCATGAAATATCTTTTTTTGTGTAAGTTTTAGATGTTTTCGTTGACTTATTGGTGATGAGTTTACATACATTAAGATGTAGCATAATCCTTCTTGTCACACCACCGCAACAAGACTTACCTGCTCGTAATACAATACCACCCAACAATGAGAATAGAGACTAACCCCTAATAGAGAGTCCGTTTCACCCATACGTGATTTTTATGCAATTCTCATCTTCTTATGACAACAGTCTTTGTAACCTACAAAGTTTAAGTACTGCTAACAAGATACCCTTGGTTACCAAAAAAAATACTATTGAAATAAAAAAAGCCTGCTATATTTAGCAGGCTTTTTACAACACTAAGCAGTATGATTCTTCAAATTTGCATGACAAATTTTACAAACATTCTTTTTCTCACCATCTACTTCATTTTCATAAAGTAGTTTAACTCCAGTACTATGACACAAAGGACATTTTCCACGTCCTCTATTTGGAACACTCTTTATTCCTTTTCCTCTATGAGCCTTTGACACGATTGAACCTCCTCACTTGCCCATCATGAGCCTCACTTCCCTGTTTTGAAGGTTTAGTTGAATCTTTTCCATGCTTAACATGAGATGCCTTCTCAGACTCGGGCTTCTTATTAGTATCAGCTGCTGCCTCAACAGCTTTTTTCTTATAGTTTAAACTATCATTATCAATAGAAAAATCCACTAGTTCTAGGATAGCAACCTCTGCCGTATCACCTTCTCTAGTCCCAAGTTTTAGAACACGAGTATATCCACCATTTCTATCTTTCATCCTAGGTCCTATTTCTGTAAATAAACGTGCTAAGACAACCTCATCATAAACATAACGTGCCACCTTTCGTCGATTATGAACATTATCCACCTTAGCTGAGGTTATTAGCTTTTCTGCTGTCCTACGCACTTCCATTGCCTTTTGCTTAGTCGTAGTTATTCTTTCATACCTAAACAAAGAAGTAACCATGTTCCTATGCAACGCACGACGATGAGATGTCGTACGAGAAAGCGGATTAAAACCATTTCTATGCTTCATCTGTCTCTTCCTTTTGTTTGTCAACCACAATATTATCTCTTAAATGACTGTAATCAGTCATTCCCAACTGTAAATTAAACTCATGTAGCTTTTCCTGAATCTCAGTTAAGCACTTCTGCCCAACATTCCTCATTCCAGAAATCTCACTCTCTGTCTTCTTAACTAGTTCTCCAAGTGTTCGTATATTCGCCTTATTCAAAACATTCATAGCTCGCACTGTAAGTTCAAGTCTCTCAACAGGAGTAGCCAAAAGCTCATTAACAGCTTCTTCCCTTTTATCTACATCATCTTCTGACTCAATATCACTTTCATCAAAGTTAATAAAGACACTAAAATACTCTTTTGCAATCTTTCCAGCTTCTCCTAATGCGTCTTCTGGAGTAATAGTACCATTCGTCCATACCTCAAGTATCAACTTATCATAATCACTTCTCTGCCCAACTCGACAAGGTTCTATTGTGTATGCAACTTTTTTAACAGGACTATAAACAGCATCCAAAGCTATAGTACCAATAACATCAACATAACGAGCATTCATATCAGCTGAAACAAATCCTCGGGATAGATCAACCTGAATTTCAAACTCAACTCTGGTGTTTGGCATTAGGTTCATAATCTCAAAAGAAGTGCCTAAAATATCAATAACACCATCACGAGCAAAATCAGTACTCTTTACAACACGCTCACCAGAAAACTCAAAAAGGAAAGTACCTTCCTCAACATCATTTGGTAGTTTTATATCAAGATGTTTCAATCGACTCAAAATCTCTAAGGTATCCTCAGAAACCCCAGGTATATTCTCAAACTCACTTGAAATATTATGAGGAACGCCATCTTCATTATAAGAAACAATTCGTACCGCAGATATTGCATACCCTTGTATTGAAGAAAGCAGAATACGTCTCAAAGTGTTTCCAATAGTTGTACCAAAACCTGTTTCAAACGGATATGCAACAAACCTTCCATATGTCTCAGTCAATTCTGAGTTTTCAAAATCCAGAGACTTAGGTTTCTTAAATCCTTTTAAAAGATTTTTGCGGGCCATACCTTATATCCTTCTCATCTTCTTTGGGCGACATCCATTATGTGGAATAGGCGTAACATCGCTAATAGACTTAACCTTTAACCCCATAGTTCCCAACATTCTAATAGCTGCCTCGCGACCAACACCTGGTCCCTTCACGAACACATGCACTTCACGAATACCACTTGGTTGAGCCATCTGCATAGCTTTTTCCATAACAGACTGTGCCGCAAATGGCGTAGACTTCTTAGCACCATTAAAGCCTAAAAGACCAGATGAAGCCCATGACAAAACACCACCCTTAAGATCAGTAACAGTTACAATAGTATTATTAAAAGTTGCCTGAATATAAACATTACCTTCATATACAGTTCGCTTCTCTTTTCGTTTCTTTGTAATAGCCATATCGTCAAAACCTCCAATAAAAACTATTTCTTCTTTCCAGCAACAGTCTTCTTTTTGCCTTTTCTAGTACGAGCATTTGTTCTAGTACGCTGTCCATGGACAGGCAAACCTTTTCTATGTCTCTGCCCTCGATAGCAACCAATATCTTGAAGTCGCTTTATGTTTAAAGCAACCTCAGTACGCAACCTACCCTCAACCTTATACTCTTTATCAATAATCTCTCTAATAACTGCTAGCTCATCCTCATTCAAATCATTCATCTTTCGCATTGGATCAATTCCAGACTTCTGACAAATCTTACTAGCAGATGACCTTGAAATACCATAAATATAAGTTAACGAAATATTAACATGTTTATTTGGGAGATCTACTCCCGCTATACGAGCCATTCACCTTCTCCTTAACGCTTTAACCTTGTCTTTGTTTATGCTTTGGATTAGAACAAATTATTCTTATAATTCCGTTACGCTTGATAACCTTGCACTTATCACAAATAGGTTTAACACTAGTACGAACTTTCATTCTTCACACTCCTTGCCTAAAAACTATAAATTTCTAGGTCTAATTTTACCCTTTTTCAACAAACCTGAATGATGATGCATCCTTAATTGAGCCTCAACCTGAGCCATTGTATCCAAATCTACACCAACTAAAATCAACAATGAAGTACCACCCATCAACATAGCAACATCACGTGGAAAAGAAAAAGCCCACTGAATCACCGTTGGTAAGACAGCAATAGCTGCAAGATACAAAGAGCCAGGCAATATCAAACGCGTCAAAATCTTCTGCAAATATTCTTCAGTCTTATCAGTCCTAATGCCAGGTATTGCTCCACCATTTTCTCTAATCTGCTTTGCCATCTCTGTCGGATTAAGTGTGACCTGTGTATAGAAATAAGCAAAAAACACTATCAATACAACATAAGAAATGTTATACACCCATCCATCAGGTGTCAAAAAATTAGCCAAACTTCTCAAAAAACCAACATTTGGAGCAAATGTCGTCGCCAGTTGTAATGGAAACGTCAAGAAAGAAGAGGCAAAAATTATAGGTATAACTCCTGAAGGATTAATCTTAAAAGGGATATATACATTTTGCCCACCATACATTTTTCTCCCAACAACCCGTTTAGCATAATGCACTGGTATCTTTCTTTGTCCCTGTTGTTCATAAACAACCAACACTATAATACCTATAAACATGATAAAAGCAATAAGCACGAACACTAAATTTAAATCATGATCAGAAACCTTTTTTCCAAGATTCCATATAGCCTCTGGAAGTCTAGCAACAATACCAGCAAAAATCAACATAGAAATACCGTTTCCAATACCTCTTGCCGTTATCTGCTCACCAAGCCACACCGTGATCATAGTGCCAGTAGTAACAGCAATCATCATTACTGCCACTGTTCCCCAAGTATCATTGGTTATAGCACCACTGATACTACGAGCATAAGCCGTAACACCCATAGACTGTAATAAGCTTACAAATACAGTTATTATTCGTGTCCATGTCTGTATCTTTCTTCTACCACCATCATCTTCGGCAATCTTTTTCATTGATGGAAAAATGACCATAGCCAATTGCATCAATATCTGTGTAGAGATGTAAGGCATAACCCCAAGCATAAACACAGAAAAATTCGAAAAAGCACCACCAACAAAGAAGTTCATGTGATCAACAAAAGCATTATTATTAGACTTAAAATAGTCAGATAAAACACTAGGATTGATGCCAGGCACAGTAAGTACAGAGCCTAATCTAAAAATTGCTAACACACCTATAGTAAAAAACATACGCTTACGCAAATCTTTTATTCCAAGTATATTAGCAATTACACCTCTAGCCATTTTTCACCACCTAAACTTCAGATAAATTAACACTGCCACCCACCTTCTCAATTTTAGCCTTTGCGGAAGCAGATACAGCACTTACATTAAAAGACAATTTCTTCGTAAGTTCTCCATTACCCAGTATCTTAACCATAGAGTCTTGTTTCTTCAAGAGACCTTTTTTATGTAACGAAACATTATCCACAGTATCCCCATCACTAAACCTACTTTCAAGAAGAGAAAGATTAATAACAGTGTATTCTTTAGAAAAAGGATAGTTTGAAAATCCTTTCTTGGCAAGTCGCCTATACAATGGCATCTGACCACCTTCAAACCCTGCATAAACCTTTCCACCAGAACGAGCTTTCTGTCCTTTATTGCCTTTTCCAGCTGTTTTACCCCAACCAGATGAAGAACCACGACCCAATATTTTTCTGCCCTTATTGGCACCTTTAGGCATCACCAAATCAAATTCACCCATTAGTCCAACTCCTCATACTTAACAAGATGTGAAATAGACCTCACCATCCCCATAATTGCGGGATTTGCCTCATGTTCTACTTTAGAACCTATCTTTTTAAGTCCCAATGCACGAACAGTAGCACGTGAGTGATGTCTCTGCCCTATTGTACTTTTAACAAGACGTACAATCACTTTCTTCATATATTTACCCCCAAACTTCCATTATGGGTTTACCCCTTCCTTTCGCAACTCTCTTACCGTCCATAAGTAACGAAGTAGCCTTAAAAGTTGCTTTCACAACATTAATAGCAGAGCTAGAGCCCAATGATTTGGAAAGTACATCAGCAACTCCTGCTGCTTCCATTATAGCACGGACAGTACCACCTGCAATTATACCAGTACCAGAGCGTGCAGGTTTCAACAACACTGATGAGCCCTTAAAATTTCCAAGCACTTCATGTGGCACGGTACCATTTTTGAGAGTGAAAGATACCATATTTGTTTTAGCTTTTTCTATACTCTTTCTTATAGCATCACTAGCATCATTAGCCTTGCCAAATCCATATCCAACCTTTCCATTTTTATCTCCAACTACAGTAAGAGCAGAAAAAGAAAACGTACGTCCACCCTTAACAACTTTCGCCGTTCTATTTAATTTGACCAGTTTTTCCACAAACTCTTTCTCTGTGTGTTGTACATTTTCGTGCTTAGCATCTTTTTGTTGATTCATATACACCCCTAAAATTTAACTCCTGCACTTCTCGCACCATCAGCTATAGCCTTAACCACACCATGATACAAATAGCCATTCCTATCAAAGACAACAGAAGTAATATTTTTCTCTATAAGTCTCTTGCCTAACTCCACACCCAATTTTGTTCCAGTGTCTACATTCGGCTTAAGAGACGAAAAATCTTTTTCTAAAGTAGAAATAGAAACAAGTGTAGAAGATGCCTCATCATCTATAACTTGTACATAAAGATTCTTATTACTTTTAAAAACACTCATTCTTGGACACATAGAAGTTCCAGATAAACTCTTTCTTATATGAAACTTTCTTTTAAGTCGTCTTCTTATCTTATCACTACACTTTTTTAACATAGCTATCCTCTTTTCTCTATCTATTTCACACCAGACTTACCAACTTTACGTTTAATAACCTCGTTCTCATAACGAATACCTTTTCCCTTATAGGGTTCTGTTAAACGCAAAGCACGAATCTGCGAAGCGAAATGTCCAACCAATTCTTTCGAAATTCCAGAAACAGTTATTTTTAACTGATCAACTTTAACTTCAATACCCTCAGGAATAGCAACGAAAAAATCATTGGAATATCCTAGAGTCAACATCAAAAGTTTTCCTTGAATCTCTGCACGATAACCAACACCATTAATCAAGAGAGATTTTGAAAATCCCTCACTAACTCCCTTAACCATGTTGTTAAAAAGACTTCTATAAAGACCATGATAAGCACCAGTTTGAAGCATATCATTCTTCGTTCTCAGAGAAATCTTCCCATCAGCAATAATCAACTCAATAGCATCTTGTCGATAAGCTTGAGAAAGTTTTCCTTTAGGACCTTCCACAAACAAAACTCCATCCTTAGCCTCAACTTTAACACCACTGGGAATAGTAATAGGCATTTTTCCAATTCTAGACATACCTCAAGCCCCCTTACCAAACCTTGCAAATAAGTTCGCCACCAAGCTGATTAGCTGTGGCATGCTTACCTGTAACAATACCTTTTGATGTTGAAACAATCAAAGTTCCATATCCATTAAAAACACGTGGCATTTCTCTATAACCAGAGTAAACGCGACGACCGGGTGTAGATATCTTTTCGATTCCATGTATAACAGAAGCTTCTCTATCATCATATTTCAAAAACACCCTAATGTTATCAAAACCATCACTATTCATCTTTTTAAAATTTTTTATATATCCTTCCTCTTTCAGTATATTGACAATCTCCCACTTTATTTTTGAAGAAGGAACATCAACAGATTCATGACCTACAGAGGATGCATTTCTAATTTTTGTAAGCATATCTGCTATTGGATCTGAAACACTCATTCAACACCTCCTACCAGCTTGATTTAACAACGCCAGGAATTTTACCTTCACTTGCCAAGATTCTAAAACAAATACGGCACATCTTAAAACGTCTCATATAACCACGCGGACGCCCACAAACTTTGCACCTATTATACTGCCTAGTTGGATACTTAGCTTTGCTGTTTGCCTGATTTATCTTTGCTTTTGTTGCCATAAATTATATCTCCTATTTCCTAAAAGGCATTCCAAACTTAGTGAGTAAAGCTTTTGCTTCCACATCAGTTTTAGCAGATGTAACCATAGAAACATTAAGACCTGAAATTTCCTCAATCTTATCAAAATCAATTTCAGGAAAAATTATCTGCTCTGTAACGCCCACAGAATAGTTTCCATGCCCATCAAAACCATTTGGATTTATACCACGAAAGTCCTTAACACGTGGAAGAGCAACATTTACAAATCTATCAAGAAATTCATACATAATATTTCCACGAAGAGTGACCATAGCACCTATCTCTGCTCCCTCACGTACTTTGAAGTTAGCAATACTCTTTCTTGCTTTAGTTTTGACTGCTTTCTGTCCAGTAATAGTCTCGAGATCAGTAACAGCTGCATCAAGAAGTTTCCTGTTAGATAGAGCACGCCCTACTCCCATACTAACAACTATCTTTTTGATCTTTGGTATTTGCATCACACTAGTATATCCAAACTCTTTTACAAGTTCATCCTTAATTTTCTCTAAATACACTTTCTTAAGACGAGGTAAAGAATCACTCATTATAACACCTCTCCACATTTACGACAAATTCTAGTTTTTTTACCATTTTCAATCTTGAAACCAGCTCTGGTTTTACCACATTTTTTACAAATGACCATAACATTGGAAACATGTATAGGAGCTTCCACATCAGATATACCGCCTCTATCTTGTTGTGACCTAGGCCTAAAAGTTTTTTTGACCATATTAATTCCACGTACCAAGACAGTGTCCTTATCAGTGTAGACACGTATTATCTCTCCACGTTTTCCAACATCTTTACCAGCTATAACTTCAACATTATCATTTTTACGTAGCTTCATATCCCATCTCCCAGTTATAGAACTTCTTGGGCAAGAGAAACAATCTTCATATAATCATGATCTCTCAACTCTCTAGCAACAGGTCCAAAAATACGCTTGCCTTTAGGATTTTTATTATCATCAATTATTACGCACGCATTATCATCAAACCTTACATAAGTACCATCTTTACGACGATATTCCTTAGAAACACGTACAACAACTGCCTTTTCAACTGTACCTTTTTTTATTGAAGAAGTTGGCAAAGCTTCTTTTATTGCTACAACTATAACATCACCAATACTTGCATACCTACGCTTAGAACCACCCAATACCTTAATACACTCAGCAAGTTTGGCACCAGAGTTATCTGCAACATTCAATCTAGTTTCTACCTGTATCATAAGTCCTCCAAATAAGATTACTTAACACGTTCTAGAACTTCAACTAGTCGCCAAGTTTTTTCTTTGCTTATAGGACGGCATTCAATGATTCGCACTGTATCTCCCATATTAGCAGTATTTTCTTCATCATGAGCTTTATATTTCTTAGATGTAGAAACATACTTCTTATAGAGCTTATGCAATTTCTTTGTCCTAACCTCAACAACGATAGTTTTATCCATCTTATCACTTACAACAACACCAACAAACTCACGTTTACCAGATTTATTAACTATTTTTTCACTTTCCATAATTTACACCTTTAGTTTAACGTGACACCACTTTTTTCTTTCTGAGTAATCAAAGTATTGATTGTAGCAATCTCTCTGCGAATTGTACGTTTCTGCAAAGGATTATCAACATGCCCCACAATGCACTGAAATCTTATATCCATATACTTATCTTTAAGTTCCTTACGTCTAGCAATAAGTTCTGGATAAGACATAGACTTTAATTTTGACTTCTTTCCCATATCTATTCCCCTCAATCAACAATCAACTGCTCAGCAAATTTAGTCTTAAAAGGAAGTTTGCTACCTGCTAAACACATAGCTTCCTCAGCTAAAGCCCTATCAATACCAGCAAGTTCAAAAATAACAGTACCTGGTTTAACAACAGCAACCCAATATTCAGGAGCTCCCTTACCTTTACCCATTCTAGTTTCAGCAGGCTTCTTAGTATAAGGCTTGTCAGGAAAAACTCTAACCCACAACTTACCACCACGCTTAATCTTTCTGTTCAAAGCAACACGTGCTGCTTCAATTTGCCTATTTGTTAATAAAAATGGTTCTAAGGAAATAAGTGCAAACTCGCCAAAATCAATATCATTACACCTCGTAGCATTTCCCTTAACCCTACCACGCTGAACTTTCCTATATTTAACACGTTTAGGACTTAATGCCATAACTATTGCCTCCCTTCATTTTCTTGAAGGTCTTCATTCTTAGCCCTATGTTGTTTTTTCAATAACATACCAGCATCCTCATTATGTTCGCCTTCAAACATCATACCAGTATAAATCCAGACCTTAACACCAACCTTACCATAAGTGGTATTAGCCTCAGCAAAACCATAATCAATAGCAGCTCTTAGAGTATGAAGAGGAACTCTGCCCTCTTTTATTTCCTCAGTTCGAGCCATATCAGATCCACCAATACGACCAGAGATTCTAATCTTAATACCTTGTGCACCTGATTTAATAGCATTAGAACAAGTTTGTTTCAAAACCTTACGAAAGGCAACACGTCCCATAAGTTGTCTTGCAACATTCTGAGCGACCAAAGTAGAATTAAGTTCTGCTCTTTTAACTTCCTTTATTTTTATCTGTACCTTTTTACCTAATTTCTTTTGAATAAAATCGGTAATTTTTTCAATATTAGCACCTTTAACACCAATAACCACGCCAGGTCTAGCCGTATGAATCATAACAGTAATGCGTTGTGGGTGTCTAATAATTTCAATTTCAGAAATATCTGCACCTTTGCACTCTGGTATATCTTCAATCAAGCGTCGTATTTGTAAGTCTTCATGCAAAAGATTCGCATAATCTCGAGGACTTGCATACCATCGAGAGACCCAAGTTTTATTGATACCAAGCCTTAAACCAATTGGATTTACTTTCTGACCCATACTACTCTCCTACAACCTCATCAACGATAACAGTAATATGACACATTCTTTTCAACAACATATCAGCACGCCCCTTACCTCTAAACCACAATCTCTTCAAACGTGGACCTTCATCAATCAATATATTCTTAACGATTAAAGAATCCTCATCAAGTTTCTTATTTCTATCCAAAGCATTAGATGCTGCAGACTTTAAAACCTTATAAATGAGGCGAGCACCTTTTTGAGGCATATTTTCCAGAATAGCCATAGCTTTAGGATATCTCTGTTTCTTGATAACATTTGCAACAGGACGCACCTTTGTAGGAGAAGCTATTATAAACTTAGCAACAGCCCTATAACCATCTTTTTGTTCCACACCAGCCATTCTATTTGCCTACCTTTTTATCTGAATTTGCATGCTTTCTAAATGTTCTAGTTGGTGCAAATTCACCAAGTTTATGACCAACAAGTTGCTCAGTAACATAAACAGGAATCCATGTCTTACCATTGTGAACAGAAATCGTATTTCCAACCATCTCAGGTATTATAGTAGAACATCGAGAATATGTCTTAATCAAAGTTTTCTTTCCCGATTTATTCATCTCACTAACTTTCTTAAAAAGACTTTTATCAATAAAAG
>CAUUAF010000027.1:0-19007 GCA_963543085.1 uncultured Treponema sp.
AATGCTCATTGCAAGCAAAACATTTCAACTTTACTAAATGAATAAGCTTTCTAGCTGTTATGTGGCTATATTAAATTATCCACTTAATAGCTAGTGCTACTTTTTAATCAATGCTTTTATTCAAAAATATAAAGGATATAGTAGCTTAGAATTGCAACCGATTCCCGCTATACAAAGAAAAGCTAACTATTGATACAACTCTATAGTACACTTTTCCGCTATAAGAAGAGGAATAGGGATTTCAATTAAATATTCATCATATAAATCAGTATAGCTCATATACATGTTTTGTTCTGCAGATTTAAGCAATACATTACTAATTCTAGGCATACATTTTTTACTCACCAATAGACGATACACAGCACTTGCCAAAAATGCTAATCCCATTTCGCTATCGCTAGAAGAAGCAGTATTTTTTTCATTTAAGAAACCTAGATAAATCACCATCTTGTTTCTTTCATATCTAGGTATAGGTAATGAAGCAGTATCCAAATCCTCACTGAGTTTCTCTTGAATATTTTTATTTCTATAATCAATATCCATATCAACAACACAACCTATACTAAAGTCGTTATCTATTTTAGTCACATTCGCAGAAAAACCATCATATTCAAGTAAATCACCATCTCCAAACTCACCAAAAAGATCATCATAATCAAAATAAGAAGAATCACCGCCCATTGCTTTTGCCATCTCAAACACTGATTTAGAAAAAGTAAAACTGACAATGTTTTTTTCTGTTCCATCACTTTTACGAGTGATGTGTTGCACCACATCGACACAACACACAAAGCTTAAAGAACAAAGTAACAAACAAACATACAAAAAAACTTTCTTCATAAGATTCTCCATTCTTTAAGATATTTTCCAAATGATGAAACTCATACCAAATATATTTTTGAATAAAACTAAAAATCTGCACCTTTTGGAAAGCGTGGGTATGGAATTACATCGCGAATATTAGACATACCGGTAATATATGCAACACATCTTTCAAGCCCTAAACCAAAGCCTGAATGAGGCACAGTTCCATATTTACGCAAATCAAGATACCACCAATAATCTTCCATTTTTAGTCCACATTCTTTTATGCGTTGCAACAAGACATCATATGACTCTTCCCTCTCAGAACCTCCTATAATCTCTCCTAAGCCAGGAACTAGAACATCCATTGCCCTAACTGTCTTGCCATCCTCATTTAGTTTCATATAAAAGGCTTTTATATCCTTAGGATAATCAGTAACAATGAGAGGACATTTAAATACTTCTTCTGTCAAAAACCTTTCATGTTCACTTTGTAGGTCAACACCCCAAGAAGGCTCATACTCAAACTTATCTTTGTGCTTTTCTAATTCCTTTATTGCATCTGTATATGTAATCCTTCCAAATGGAGAATTCAATGTCTTGTTTAATGTCCCAATTAAACCAGGCTTTATACGCTCATCAAAAAACTTTAAGTCTTCAGCACAGTAAGTTAAAGCATCGTTTAATAGATATTTTATAAATCTTTCAGCTAAATCGGCATTGTCTTTTAGGTGAAAAAAAGCCATCTCAGGCTCAACCATCCAAAACTCTGCTAAATGCCTTGTTGTGTTTGAATTTTCTGCTCGAAAGGTTGGTGCAAATGTATAAATTCGAGAAAGAGCTGTAGCATATGTCTCTCCTTCCATTTGCCCAGAAACAGTAAGATTTGCCTTTTTTCCAAAGAAGTCTTTTGAATAATCAATAGAAAAATCATTCGAAGAAATCCCACTCTTAATAGCTGATTTTACAATTTCTTCCAAATTAAGAGTTGTCACCTGAAACATCTCTCCTGCTCCTTCGCAGTCGGACGCAGTGATGATAGGAGTATTCACATATTGAAAATCATTTTCTTGGAAAAAAGTATGTATCGCATATGAGATTCTACTACGCACACGAGCTACTGCACCAAATGTGTTTGTTCTAGCTCTCAAATGCGCATTTTCACGCAAAAACTCAAAGCTATGATTTTTCTTTTGTAGTGGATAGTCTTTTGAATCTGCCTCGCCATAAATTTCAATTGACGAAGCCTGCACTTCCATAGTCTGCCCTGCTGCAGGAGATGCTTGCAAAGCGCCTAAGATCTTACAAGAACAGCCAGTGGTAACCCTCTTCAATACCTCTTCACAATTTTCGTTGGCACGATCAAAAGCTACTTGAATAGACGTAAAACATGAACCATCATTAACTTGCAAAAAGACAATATTTTTTGCCTCACGCTTAGTCTTAACCCAACCTTCAACAACAACTTCTTGCCCCTTAGGCTCTGCCTTTAAGATATCTTTAATTAACATCATAATGGTTAGAGATTATATCACAGTAAAAATATTTAAAACAAGGCTTACATATTGAGTAAACACAAGCTCCTAATATTAAATCCCAGTAGGATATGATAAAAAATATATTATAGTTATTCACTGTAGTCAGTACTTATTGGTAACAAACTTTTTGTTCTAGTTATTAATCTTGATGTTCTAATCTTTTTATCTCTTGCCAAAATTCTTCCATTTTAGGAAGATTCTCTTTTTTTAGAGGAATTCCTTCTTCTTTCATTCTTTTTTCAACATACCTAAAACGCTTTTCAAATTTCTTGTTTGCATGGTGAAGAGAGAGCTCAGCATTCATACCTAGCTTTTCAGCAACATTCACTAAAACAAAAAGAGCATCACCTATCTCTTCATCTATATTATTCTTATCATCTTTTGCTATTGCATCTTTAATTTCTTGAACTTCTTCATCTA
Organism: uncultured Treponema sp.; assembly: GCA_963543085.1. GTDB lineage: Bacteria > Spirochaetota > Spirochaetia > Treponematales > Treponemataceae > Treponema_B. The sequence goes on from CAUUAF010000027.1 coordinate 2,763, forward strand.
ATTTTTCCATCACCCCTTCAATAGAATCCCAATCAAAGCCAATCTTTGCAACTTTATTTTTTAATGCAACAGCCTTTAATAATGGAGAAAGATTATGAATACCATCAAGAATAGATTCTTTCTCCCCTTTGCTATCTTCTTTTATTTTTTTCCATTGAGACAATACTTCATTAGAATCAAGATCCTTTTTTTCTGCACTAAAAATATGTGGGAGTCTCTTTTTTAATTTCTCTGAAGTTGATTCAATAACATCTAAAAGTGAAAAATCACCTGCTTCTTCATAAATATAAGAAATCATCAACAAAACTAAAAGAACATCTCCCAACTCTTCTTTAACATGCTCTCCATATTCCTCTTCTATTGAATCTATTGCTTCATAAGTTTCTTCTAAAAGATGAGTTTTAAGGCTATTTGGAGTCTGTTCCATATCCCAAGCATTCTCATGTCTAAGCTTTTTAATCATTTCAAATAAATCATTAAAATCACACTTTCCCATAAAAACTCCTTAATTTTATCATACATTATTATTTTGAAGTACCCAAATTTAAACTATTGTTTTCCAAATTTCTTTTTGCATTGTTCAAACAAATCTTCTATTCTCATCTCTTCTTTTTCTTCATCAACAACATAATAGTTGATTAATTCTTTTGGAATCTCTTCAATAAATGGAGAAGGTTTACATTCTTTAAGCCCTTGAGCCCTTTTCCTTGTTTTGCAACTAGTGATGAATAATTTTTGCCTTGCTCTTGTTACCGCAACATAAAAAAGTCGCCTTTCTTCCTCAATGTTCTCTTTCCCTTCTTCTATACTTCGCTCATGTGGCAATAGACCTTCTTCAACTCCTGCAATAAAAACTACAGGAAATTCCAAGCCCTTAGCCGAATGGATTGTCATTAAGGCAACCTCTCCTCCTTCTTCTTCGTCGTCATGAGTTAAAAGAGTAATCCTATTTAAGTAGTCATAAATAGAAGTTTTTTCATTATATGGATTTAGCTCCCATCGCTCTATGCTTTGCAAAAAAGCCTCTATATTATGTGCTTTAAATTTTGCAAGTTTTTCATTCTTTTGAAACTCTTTTTCTAAATACGGAAAATATTCAATTTCTTCTATTAAGGCATTAACCTTTGAAGTAATATTTTTTCCTTGCAACAGCTTTGTCCTATGCGTATTTATGATAGAAACAAAAGCCTCTAAATCTTCAACACTTCTACCCTTTAATGAAGAATCATGGGTGATTAAAAAATCTATAGCTTTCCATACAGAACACTTTTTTTCTGTTGCAACTTCAGAAATTGCCTTAATTGTGGTTTTTCCAATTCCACGCGGAGGGGTGTTTATTATGCGAAGAAGATTAACATCATCATCAGGATTTGTTGCAACACGTAAGTAGCTAATAATATCTTTAATTTCTTTTCGCTGAAAAAAACTAGTTCCCCCAGTCACCCTATACGGAATATTTGTTTCCAAAAGTGATTCTTCTATGTTTCGAGTTAAACTATTTGTTCTAAGCAAGATTCCAAAATCTGAATATTTTAAACCTTCATCCCTCTTATAAGATTCAATCATTTCAGCAATAAAATCAGCTTCGTCTGTTTCTGTTTCTGGCATATAAAATTCTATTGGTAAGCCTGAACCTTTAGCTGACCAAAGAGCTTTTTCTTTTCTATTGATATTGTGTGAAATAATCCCATTAGCTGCTGCTAGTATTGTACCAGTTGAGCGGTAATTTTGTTCAAGTTTAATTTCTAATAAATCAGGATAATCTCGCTCAAACATTCTTATGTTTTCAAAGTTAGCGCCACGCCACGAATATATAGATTGATCGTCATCTCCAACAACACAGATATTTTTTTCTGCAATAAGATGAATAAAATTATATTGTTGCATACTAGTATCTTGAAATTCATCAACCATTATATATTTATATCTTTTTTTGTATAATTCCAATACCTCATTATGAGTAGATAAGAGTTCAATAGGAAGCATGATAAGATCATCAAAATCCACAGCATTGAATAGCTTTAATCTTTCTTGATATTCTTTATAAAGCTCTTCGTAGATTTGCTCATCTTCTCTAAAGCTTCGTCTTCCCATTTTTATATTTGAAAAAATATTCCCAATTTTATATACATCAAGAGCATCATCAGAAAGTTTTATTTCTCTTGCACATTCTTTTATTAAATCATTTTTATCACTTTCATCATAAATACTAAAGTTTTCTCTCCAGCCCAAAAGTCCAATATGCTCTCGCAAAATTTTCACACCAAAAGCATGGAATGTGCTTATAGTTAAGCTAGGACATTTTCGACCCAATAAATCTGAAATACGCTCATTCATTTCTTTTGCAGCTTTATTGGTAAAAGTGAGAGCCAATATATTGCTCTGTAGCACCCCCTTTTCCAACATATATGCAATTCTATGAGTAATCACTTTAGTTTTTCCTGAACCTGCACCTGCAATTATAAGAAGGGGTCCCTCTATTTTACTCACAGCTTCTTTTTGCTTATCATTTAAGGCATCTAATAAAAAAGACATTTACATATCCTTATAGTTTGATTAAAAATGAATGCTATTATACTATAAAGATTATTCTTTATCATAGCTATTTATTTAGATTTTACATAAAGAATTAAAGATTTATTAATTTCAATAAGACTTAGATAAATTAAACATAGGTTGATTTTAATATAAGTGTAGTTACTAAAACAAAAGGCATTTTTAATATGCTAATCTAAATATTTAGAGGAAATGGTAATACCCCTGAAATGTCTTTTCGTCCTGATAAAAACATTAAAAGGCGGTCAAAACCCATAGCAACTCCAGAACATTGAGGCATTTTTTCACATACAGAACCAAAATCTTTTATTGCAGGATGATTTACAATAGCAGTTTCGTTTTTTATCTTTTCTTCTCTTTCAAAATACTCACCAATTTTTTTTCTATCTCGTTCTTCAGTATAACAATTACACAACTCAATGCCATTGCCATAAAGTTCCCATCTTTCTTTTATTGCCCACTCATCACCAAAAAATCTTTCTTTTGCAAGACATGAAGAAAAATAAGGATAGTCAATAACTAAAGTTAGCCTGTCTTTTGGTAAATTCTTTTCTATTGCATGGACAAAAATCATGTCATAAAGACTTGATTGAGTCAAACTTTCAAAATCTAGTATTAGGCTTGGTTGAAGCTTTTTTGCGTGCTCAAAAAGAGCTTCCTTTGAATGTTCTTTTTTTAACGAAAAATGACCATATTCTTGAAAAAGCTCATCCACAGTTTTGATAAGAAAATCTTTTTTCAAAATATCAATATTTTCAGAAGATAGTAAAGGAGAATCTTTTAATTTGCTAGCTAAAAAAAAGAGAAGGTTTTTTGTAAGTTGAATTGAAAAATTATAGTCTTTGTCAACTGCATAATACTCAAGCATAGTAAACTCAGGACTATGCAGGTGACCTACAGATTCAAAATTTCTATAACACTTAGAAAGTTGAAAAAATGATCTTTTATGCCTTGCAATAAGTTCCTTTATATAAAGCTCTGGAGAAGGAGTAAGAAAAAGCGGTATTCTTTCATTTTTCCCCGGCTTAATATAGTCGCTTTCAAAAACCTCTAAGCAAGATTCAGGGATTAAAGAAGAGGATAAAGCTGGAGTGTCAACTTCCAAAAAACCATTATCTGTTAGAAAAGAACGCACAGCTTGCATAGAAATGGAGCGAAATTCCAGCATCTCAATATCCATAAATTCACCTCAACAATAAGTATTCTTAAAAACATCCTTGCTAGTTTTAAGCCTAAATTATTTTCTTATTCTCATAGAATTTAGCGTTGCAAGAAGAGCAACCCCAACATCAGCTAAAACTGCTAATTGTAAGCCTACAATTCCTAAAGAACCAAGAAGCAAAAAACCAATCTTTATAACAAAACTAATTGCAATATTTTCTTTCACAATATGTCTTGTACGTTTTGCAAGATGGAAGCTTTTTGCAAGAAGACTTAGATCATCATTCAAAAATACTACGTCACTTGCCTCCATAGCAGCCGATGTAGCCCCCTCACCTATTGCAACTCCAACATCAGAAACAGAAAGAACTGCTGCATCATTTATTCCATCCCCCACAAACAAAACTTTTGCTCCTGCATTTTTCTCTTTAAATATTCTAGCATCTTTTTCAAAAGCTTCCACTTTTTCTCGTGGCAAGAGTCCTGCCTTATAGGAATCCAGCCCTAGCGAATCTGAAACATATTTTGCACTATTTTCAACATCACCTGTAAGCATTGAAACATCTTTAATTCCAAAAGTTTTTAATTCTTCAATTGTCTTCTTTGCATTCGTTTTAACTTCATCTTGCAAAACAATATAACCTAGATATGCTCCATTATATGCAACATATACATAAGAACCTACTTCTTCGCTTTCTTTAATGGTTTGTCCTAATTCTTCACTTATAAACAATGCAGAACCTGCACAAAGACTATGACCATTAAATTTACACTTTATTCCTTTTCCTGTTTCTTCCTTGTAGTCAGTTACAGCATTTTTATCAACATAATCAAAGGAATAAGAACTTGTAGCATTTTTAATTGCTCTTGCAATTGGATGATTTGATGAGTTTTCAGCAACACTTGCATATTTTAGAATATCTTGCTCTGTCCCTACATTTTTAGCATATATTTTTGATACCTTTAAGTTTCCTAATGTGAGTGTCCCCGTCTTATCAAAAACTATTTTTTTCACTTTAGAAAGAGCATCAATATAGTCTGCCCCCTTCACCAATATTCCATTTTTTGCAAAAGCACCAATTCCAGCAAAATATGCTAGAGGAACAGATAAAATAAAAGCACATGGACATGAAATAACTAAAAATACCAAACCTCTATGAACCCAAGGAGCAAAAGAAGAAAAGCTAAGTGAGCTTGTAGGCACCAAAAAATAATGAATAAAAATAGGGGGTAAGATAGAAATAAACAAACTAGCTAATAAAACAATTGGGGTATAGACTTTTGCAAAAGAAGTGATAAGTTTTTCTGTTTTTGTTTTTCTCTCTTGAGCTTCTTCAATTAATTCAAGCATTTTAGATACTTCTGTGTCTTTTAATAGAGAAGTAGTTTTTAATATTAAAAGTCCTGTTAAATTAACAAAACCTGCAAGCACTTCATCCCCTTCATTAACCACCCTAGGTAAGCTCTCTCCTGTCATAGAAGCAGTATTCAATTCTGAAGAACCTTTAAGCACTATAGAATCAAGAGGAATTTTTTCTCCTGGTTTAACCAACAATATAGAAGAAATTGCAACATCTTCTGGTGCTTTAATTTCATAATTTTCTTCTGTGGAACTTTCTTTTTGTTCTCTTAGTACGCGTGCAAAACTTGAATTAAGTTCTGCAACATTCACTATACTTTTTCTAGCCTTTTCTATTATTGCACCCTGTGCTATCTCTCCTAAATTATAAAACAGCATCACGCTTGCAGCCTCAGTCCAATCTCCTAAAATGAAAGCTCCAATTGTTGCAACAGACATTAAAAAATTTTCATCAAAAATAATACCCTTATAAAAGTTTTTAATAGGAGTTAGAACCACTTCATAACCTGAAATAGCCCACGAAAGAATAAAAAATGGAATAAATAATTTCACTCCATAAATAGCAAGGTCAGGACTAAAAAATTTAAAGCATAAACCTAAAACAAAAATAGCTATTGCAATGCCAAATTTTATTACTTCACTAGTTTGGCTAGTTTCGTGATGTTCATGATGAGAATGTTCTAAAGGACAAGTATTTGATGTTTCATGGTGACAGCAATGACAAGTGTGACTCATGTTATTCCTCCACTTTTTTTTCTTCATTTATGTGTGCTAAACCTACACTATATAGAATGCCTACATGGTTATCATCAATTGAATAATAAACCTGCTTTCCATCGCGACGACTTCTAACCATTTTTGCTTGACGCAAAATGCGAAGCTGATGTGACACAGCAGATGTAGACATTTCTAAAACTTCACAAATATCTGCTACACAAAGTTCTCCACTTATAAGAGCAGAAACAATTTTTAACCTAGTGGAATCTCCAAAGTTCTTAAAAAAATCGCTTAAATCACTTATAGCCTCTTCACTTGGCATTTTTTCTTTTGCATATGCAACAACACTCTTTGAGTCTTCTATTTCATTTTCCATAACACATTCTCCTATGTGAATAAATAAACAATTGATTATTTGAGTATATATTCAAATAATACTGATGTCAATAGGATTATTGTTTATGAACTACAAATAGATATTCATTCTAAAAGTGTTTTTAAGCAAGATGAACTTAAGCTAGGCTACCTACAGCTTAATGCATTAAAGAAAAAAAATTAGTTAAAGAGTCTCATTAATAGCCTATTATTTAGTTAAAGAGATTCTTAATCCAAGTTTTTAAAACATTCTCAAATCCATTCTCATTAAAACTTTTATTAGTCTTTGGAAAATAAGTTTGTATAATATTTAAAAAATCACTTGGAATTGTAGCTACAATAAATGGGGGAACATCATCAAAGATAGGTTTAAGAAAGTGCAAACAAGCAGAATGCAAAAAATATTCAGGATAATCTTTTCGTTTGCTACCATAAACAGAATCACAAAACAAAGGGGTTAAAAAATGTTTTGCTCCTCGCCTAATCTGGTGTTTTTTACCTGTAACTAATTTATAAAATGAAAGAGATAAGTTTTCTTTTTCTGAATATTCTTTTAAGGTAACATATGTGATTTCTAATTTTTCATCTAGTTTTTGTGGTGGCAACTTCCAAAATCCTTCTTTAATTTTTCCTTCATTCACACCAATATAATATCGCTCAATCTCTCCTTGCAAAATAGCTTTTGAAAAAAGAGTTGCACCTTTTAAGCTTTGCGAAAAAGTTAGAACTCCTGTTGTATTTTTGTCTAACCTATGTAATGCACCAACAGAAAAAGAAAGACTAGAATTTTTATTAAAATATTTTTTAACCTTTTCATCAACACTATTTTTTCCATGAGTTATACAGCCTTTTTCTTTATTAATAAATAAAAGATCTTCTGTTTTTAAGATGACATCAAGATTATTTTCTTGAGAAGAATTAACTTCACAGTTTTTTTTTAATAGTTCAAGGCTTTGGTCTATATACAAAACATCTCCTAAAGATGTTTTTTTTTCCGGTTTTGTTTTTTTGCCATTAAGTTTGACTAGACCTTTTCTGATTGAAGAATAAATTAAAGGAAGAGGAGCAGATTTAAGAAAGGCGCGAACAACACGATCTACCCTTCTATCACTATCATTTTCTTCTATTATATATTCTGCCATAAATGGAAAAACCTATAAAATCATTTTAACACAGAAAGAGGATCAATTAATTTCCCATTTTTATATATTGAAAGATGAACATGAGGTCCTGTAGAAAGCCCTGTGTTTCCAACAAGAGCTATCACATCTCCTTGGCTCACACGTTGCCCTTTTTTTGCACTAAAAGCACTCACATGTCCATAAAGAGTCTGATAGCCATTTGGATGGCTTACAATAATATAATTACCAAAAATGCGAGAATAACTTGTTAGACTAACTGTACCATCAAGAATAACTTTAATTGGGGTTCCAGTAGGAGCTGCTAAGTCTATGCCTGAATGAAAACTTTTCCTTCCCGTAAAGGGATCTCTTCGATAACCAAAAGGAGAAGTGAGTCTTCCATGTATTGGATATATAAAGAGTTCTCCCATTGCTTTCCGTAATTCTATAATAGAAAGAGAAGCTCCTGGAATGAATAAACGAGTATTAAGACTTATTTCTGTATCGCTTAAATCATTAGCATCAAGCAAAGCTTCAATTGGTATATTAAAGTTTTTTGCAATACTATCTAAGCTATCATCTTTTTTAACTGTATAGAAAATGCCATCCATAGAGGGAATAGTCAAATGAGTGCCACTCATAATACGCTTAGCGTTTTTCACATTATTTGCCGAAAAGATAGTTCCAATATTTTTTAAACCCATTTTATAGGCTATGCCACTTATAGTCTCTCCTTTTTGAACTATGTAATCAGTGAATGTTACTTCTTTAATTACTGAAGGAAGATTTGATTCTGCTTTCACTTCCTTATGCAAATCAACAAAAGAAGCGAAAAATCTGGAAGCAGAATCTTCTTTTTGAAAGCTTATATATTTAATGCTAGACGCTCTATTTTTAACTAGATAAAAAAAGGCAGTATAGACGCAAAAAGAAAGGCTAATCACTACAAAAAAAGTGAGAATGTATTTTATAGAAATAGCAAAAGAATCAAAATTAAAAGCTCTTGTTTTTCTCTTTCTAGAATATAAAACACCATCATCAAACAACGAAGCGTCAAGAGTGCCTACATAGGAAGAAGCACCAAAATTATTGTATGCCACTCTTTTTTTTGTCCTAAAAAGATGAAAATGATGTTTATTCTTTTTCTCTTGAAATTCTTGAAAAAACAATGCATCGGATACCATAATAGGAGGGTATCGGCATCTTTTTTTTTCTCCTTAAGAAAGATTTAAGCCTCAGTCTAAATTCTTAAGCACTTCTACCACAAGCTCATGTTCCATCTTATGAATATTATTTTCAAAAACTTCTAGCGTTTGCTCCTTATTCAAAGCCATTTTTTTAGTAGCAATCACTTTTCCTGTGTCCACTCCTACATCAACATAATGACACATAACCCCACACTCACTTATCTCATCTTTCATCATTGCATTGTATTGCTTTTCTATACAATCAAGACCAACAAAGGTTTTGGGTAATGCAGGATGAAGATTTATCAACTTATTTTCAAATTGCTTAACAAAGTCTTCACTAAGAATGTGCAAAAAACCAAGACAAAAAACATATGAGGGATTATATTTTTTTATTTCATCTGCAAGCCTTTTGTCATAGCTCTCTCTTTTCTCTTCTTTTCTTTTGAATGGAAGATATAGAGCTTGAATATTAGCTTTTTTTGCTCTTTCTAAACCATAAGCATTTTTATAATTAGAGATGACAACTGAAATATTATAGTCAATGACGCCTTCTTTAATAGCATCAATCACACATTGCAAATTACTTCCATTACCTGATATAAGGATAACAAGATTTTTCATAAAACCCTCTGCACTTTATTTAGTTTTTTAATTTCCATTCTTTAGACAAATCAGTTTCTACTTCTTCTTGATATTCAAGATTAAAATAGGCTTCTTTATTTTCTTTACTCTCTATTTTAAGATTACCATCATCAGCTTTTAGAGTCAAAAAATAAATCATGTTATAGTTAGTTGCAGTTCTCTTGTTGTTACTATCTGTTGAACCATAATAACCATCTGACGCTATAACCAATTGATTAGGAAGAACACCAATAATATGAGAAGGTGCAAACATCCCACTTTCGTTAGCTTTTGAATTTGATTCTTTTAGGACAGTAACTCCATTTCCAAAATTACTTGTGCTATTTCCAACCTTCAATAACTTGCCAGAAACAGACATATTTTTAAGTGCTCTATCATTTGAATTTATACTTTCAGTTGGAAATGCCTGCCCGCCCTCTTCTTTATAAGAAAGTGCATACAAAACACCATTATAGGCATACATATCAGAAATATTTTCTCTTATATATTCATTCCATTGTGCTTCACTATTATCATAGCTAATAGGATTATCTTTAAACATTTTTGTGGATATTCTTTCAGAAGCTTTGCCAACTATATCTATTTTTGCGTCAGGTGAAGCATAATTATCATTAGTACTCAGATATTTTCTAATTTCTATATTATAGCTTTTATAATATTTATTATTATAACCTCCCTGATATACCAATTCCTTTTGAGCAATAAAAAGCCCATCTTTATTTGCTACCATAGACATAAATTGTCGCTCAATTTTTTGACCAGATTCCTCATAATATGAATCTATTTCATTGCTTCCAAATCCCAACCATTGCACTTCAGCTTCACTATCAAATTCACCAGCACTAATAGTTTTTTTATTTATTCTTATTTTATTATGACTATCAAAATATCTGTAGTATAAAACTCCTGATTTAGGGGAATCTGAATACACTGCCATAACAAAGCTTTTAGGGTCAAAATTAGTTCCAGAAGCACTAACTTTAAATTTTGACTTCCAATTATCAAATGCATTACCATCTATTTTAGTTTTTAAATGATTGAGGTTATAGTCTTTATTTTCTGTTACCTCAAAACGCACAACATAATAACTTCCACCCTTTCCAATTAACACATATAGGTTTCCTGCCTGATCATAACAAAACACATCATAAACATCGTATGAATAAGGACTTGTGCTACTAGCAAGGGATGGGAAAGAGCCAAGTGTAGCTGTTACATCACTAACACCATAATATTTTGCTGTTGGTTTACTAGCTACAGGGGTTGTGGGATGCTGTGTCTTCCATAGCATTATAGCATCACTAGCCCCTTCCCAAACTTTTCCTTCCTCATACCAAGTGATATCATCAGAAGGAAGTTCTTTTGTTGTTGCAGAAAGCATTGAATCAGTATATTTAAGTGAAATATATTTATTTAAGTTTGCTTCAATTCTTCCATCATAATCTTCTCTTACTTCATCAAAGAAAAACTTTAATTCATTTGTTTTTTCATCAAAACCTATTGGTCTTATTTCATTTAAATCTGCTATGTACGAATCCACTTTAAAAAGAGCTTCTGTCTTTGCAGTTCGTTTATCACTATCCATAACTAAGGCATAAAGTTTTCCATTACTATCTTTATACAAAAAATATGAAATATTGTTATATACACAAATACCAATAACATTATTACCATTCCTTAATTCAATGGGATCAGATAGTATTTTTTCTCCTCCTTCTAGTTTTCCATCTTTTATATCTATAGTTTTAATTCCATTATTATAGAAGGTAATCTTGCCATCATATATAGCCATATATCTACTAAATGTATAAGATCCCTCATCCACTAAAACCCATGAATTTTCAACAAGTTTATATAGATCATGACCTACCTTGTAATACAAGTGTTTTTGCATGCCATCATAATAAAGTGATAATATAGAATTAGAACTACTTACATCAGGTAATCCATCACCTTTAAATTCAGTATTTTCCTTATATTCAATTCCATTTTCTGTTTTATATGGTGAGTATTTTTTTAGTATATCAACATTATTACCATCCTTAGTTCTCACATAAAAATTACCTGAAAGATCAAAGACATAAACCAATGTGGTATCAGGATTTTCGATAGTTAAAACATCAGTATTATCGAACTTTGCAAATTTACTTCCATCGAATATTTTTATTTTAGCAACCTCGTTAATACCTTTTCTATCATAACTAAAAAAGATTGTTCCATTTATTTTAGTAATAGCCATGTTTTCAGGCATCCATGTTTCAATGTTAGAATCTTTATTTTCGATAAAGATTTTTTCATCTTTCAAATTAAAACAAACTAACCTATTTTTATTTTTTATCAGTTGAATTGCTCCACCTTCGTATTCTCGCACAACGCCATCATCTGCAATATACAAAACATCTTCATCAAAGCCTACAAACTTCATAGGTCCATAAAGTTCTTTTGTTTCATCTTGAACATTGACAATATTATTTTCTGCATCGTATTCATCTTTACCTATTAACTTTATAGCTTGTTCAATATTTAGAGTTCCTTTTTCTTCAGTATAACTAACTTTTAAGATTGTTCCAGTTGAAACATAAGGAGAATACTTAGTATAGCAATTGCAAAGAAGATAGATGTTCTTATCATTCATAAAACAATCCATAATTTTAGCTTGTGGGGGATTTGGCGATGTGCTACCTTTTATGTTTATATTCAATAGAGCTCTATCTATAATCTTATCTGTGATTTTTGAAATTGGTTTATCTTCTCCGTTAAATTTATACAAATATAATTTATAATCATTGCCAAATTCTATAATAGCAATAATGTCGTTATAAACCGCCATTGAATGTATGTTATAAACAAAGGAACTAGGAGATATATCTCGAAGCTCTGCTTGTGCTCCTAGAGGTTTCTCTTTCAGTAAAGAAATAGAATAACCTGTTCCGCCTGCCATATATGAAACAAAAATATTGCCTGTCTTATGGTCTGAAGCAATACCTAAATTCATCTTTTGCCCTGTAATGCTAGGTCTTATAAAAGAAGTATCCTCAACTCCCTCGCTTGTATAGCGTTTAAATTGAATTTCTTCATTTGCGCTGTTATCATTATAAAGCACATAAGTGCGTCCCTTTTGATCTCGACAAAATGAAGGAACCGAATTCAAACTTGCATATGAGTTTGACACTCCTTCATTATTTAAAAAACTATTCTCGCCAAAAAAGCCAAGACTAAACTCATTATTAACAAGCTTAAATTTTAGAGGTTCCAATGAAGAAGCACTCTTTTTTAATTTAAGATTTAATTGATTCATTCCTGATGTTACAGTGTGTTTAATGCTCCCCTTCCATTTTACACTTTTTGATATAACAACGGCAGTAAACTTTATTTTGCTTCCTATTAAGAAAGTTCCCTTGTATTGCTTTTTATCACCACTTCTAAATTCTTTTTCTTCTGCCATTCGTCCATCCCGTTCAATAAAAATCTTCATTTTAGAGCTAAGAAGATCAGGAAGAGCAGTTGATTGGTCAATTGCCCTTAAATTAGAACTTTCTGTTAAGTCAAAAACAACTGTTCCATAATCTCCTTGTTTTTCTTCAAAATTAGCTTGTTTACAAGAAACAAATGCTAGAATTACTATGATAAAAAGAAGTGCTAGCTTTTTCATATTATTCTCCTCAAGATAAGCAATACTCATAACAATAAATTCATGAGTTACAACAGTGTACACTCAGCTAAGATACAATAAAAAATTTCTAAAAACAAGGTTCTTGAATTTTCTTAGATACAGGAATAAGCTTCAACGTTTTTTCAGAAAATTACTTGAATTTATTTTAGAACTAAGGCTAAGATAAATAGTTTAAAAATAGCACTCTCAACTTCAAAATAAGATCAGTATAAGTCTAATTAAAGAATCCCAGTACATTAAGAAATGTGAGCATAGTACATTAGCTAGTGTTACGGTAGTACATTAGCTAATGTACTGCCCCCAAACCGCTCGATTTCACTACCCCAAATCGAGCGGTTTGCATATGCGAAGTCGAGCGATTTCGCCCCCCTAAGTCGATTGGTTTGCACATGCGAGCTCGAACGGTTTGTATATAAGAGTTTGTTAAGTTTTGATATCACAGACTCTATGACTATAAATAGTTGCTTAAAACAAATAAATATATCCTACTAAAACGTTTTTCAACCATGTGAATGGGTGTTTTTTTCCATAAATGTGCTTAAAATTATCTTTGTAAGACTTAACAAAGATTCAAGCTATACTCTTGATTTTTATAAATACTTTTTGATACACTCGCTATTCAAGTAACCGGGGTGCTTATTTAGGCTGAGAAATACCCGAAAGTAAGATGAATCTCATCTTAAATAACCTGATCTGGATAATGCCAGCGTAGGGAGAGGAAATTATGAAACGCTTTATACTTTTAGTTTTGATTGTTTTTGCTTTTTTTGCTTGTACAAAGGAAGAAAATGTGGATGAAGTGGTGGTCTATGCTTATAGTTCTTTCACAGGAGAATGGGGGCTAGGACCAAAAGTTGCAAAAATGTTTGAAGAAAAGACAGGCACTAGTGTTCGCTTCATTACATGTAAAGATTCAGGTGCTATTCTAACAAATGCAGTAAGAGAAAAAACAAAGCCTAAAGCTGATGTGGTTCTGGGTATTGATAGTTATTTGTTGCGTAAAGCAATAAAAGCTGATGTTTTGCTTCCATACAAGCCAAGTCGAGTGGCAGAAATTGATAGTAGTCTCATCTTTGATTCTCAATATCGTTTAATTCCATTTGATTATGGTTACTTTGCACTTATGTACAATACAAGTTCAAATGTTAAGGCGCCTTCATCACTCAATGATTTGTTAGATGCAAAATATAAGGGAAAAATTGTACTCATGAATCCTATGACAAGCACTCCCGGTTTAGGCTTTCTTCTTTGGCTATATGAAGTGTATGGAGAAGAATATCTTAGCGTCTGGCAAAAGATAAATGAAAATGTGCTTTCTATGCCAACCAGTTGGTCACAGGGTTATGCTCTTTTCACATCAGGTGAAGTGCCTTTGGTTATCTCTTATACGACAAGTCTTGCAGCTCATGTTTTATATGATAAAACTGATAAGTTTCAGCCACTTATTTTTGATGAAGGGCATGTTATCCAGTTGGAAGGAATGGGGATTCTAAAGGGAGCAAAAAATGAAGAAAAAGCAAAAGCATTTATAGACTTTATGCTTTCAGATGAAGTGCAAAAACTTATTCCAGAAACACAATTTATGTTTCCTATTATTAAAAAGACAACACTGCCTGAATCTTTTGCTAATATTCCTTTTCCAAATAAAGTATTAAAGTTTGATAATGAAAACTTAGACAAAATTATTGATGATGCTATGAATATTTTAAAATAGATGGAGAATCTAATTCAAAGAGAAAAAAAGTTATTTTTAATAACATATGTTTTGCAAAAGTTAGTTCTACTTTTTGGTTTTGTTTCTTTTATTGCGTGTTTAACTTTTTTTCTTTTGCCTTTGTTTGCTTCTTTTAAGCCTATTTTTTCTTCAGGTATTACTATTCTAAAAACAACAAAGAATAGTAATGCCCATTTTGTTTCTATTTTTATTTTTACAATAACTCATTCTTTTTTTTCTGCACTATTAGCAATAGTAGTAGCTCTTCCACTTGCTTTTTTTTGTGCAAATCGTAGTTTTGCCAGTAGAAAAATTCTTTTATCCCTTTCTAGCATTCCTCTCACAGTACCTGCAATTATTATAGCAATTTCATATATCCTTTTTTTTGGCAATAATGGGCTTTTAACAAAAACATTAAACTATTTGTTTAATATAAAAATGAATAGTTTTTTGTATTCAATTTTTGGGATTATCATAGCACAAGGTTTTTATAACTTTCCTATAGCAATGAGAATAATAACTGAAAGTTGGCAAAAAGTGCCACAGAATGAAAAGGATTGTGCAAAACTTTTAGGTGCATCACCTTGGTTTATTTTTAGAAGTATAATAATTCCACATATTTTTCCTTCAATACTTTGTGCTTTTTTACTCATCTTTTTGTTTTGTTTTTTTAGCTTTGTGATTATACTTTTGTTTGGTGGAGTTGGGGTTTCAACAATAGAGGTAGAAATATATAAATGCGTTAATTATTTATTTGATGAAAAGTTGGGAGCTAAGCTTTGTCTAAGTGAATTTATTTTTGGAATATTTTTATTAAATATTTATTCTTATTTCAAAACAAAAACTGAAATAGAAGCAAATAATAGAATAGAAGAAAATGCAAAAAAAATTAGTAACAAGAAAGAAAAAGCTATTCTTATTTTGTTAATTATGTTGGTAATATTTTTCTTAGTTTTACCTATTGCTTCAATTCTTTTATATTCATTTTATTCAGCTCAATATGAATATAGCAACATATACTCACTAACACTAAAAGCTTGGAAAGCTGTTATTTTTTCTTATAATTTTTATAAGGCTCTTTTTAACACCATATATGTGGCATTCTTCACCATTTTAATTTCTACTTTTGCAACTCTTTTTTTTAGCTATATAAGAATCTTTTATATTCAGTATTCTTATTTAGATTTTATTCCTCTTTTACCATTAGCCACATCTTCTATTATGCTAGGCTTTGGTTGGAATGTGCTAGATGGTTCAAATATATTTGTTTTAATTTTAACTCAAAGTTCTCTTCTTTGGTTTTTTGAATATTCACAATTTCAATTAAGTATGGCAAAGATTCCTAAAAACTTAATTGAAGCGTCATTACTTCTTTCTAAAAGCAATAGGCTAACTTTCTTTAAGGTTGTGTTGCCACTTTCATATAAAGGATTAGTTTCGGGCATGGTGTTTGTGTTTGCTATGTCTGCCTCTGATGCGTCTTTGCCATTAATGCTAGGAATAGAAAATTTTAACACATTGGCACTACAGCTTTTTAACTATGCTTCATCTTATAGATTTTCTGAAAGTGCTGTACTTGCCATTATTTTACTCATCTTATCTTCTTTTATGTTCATATTAAAAGACAAAAAAGCCTCAAGCTTATAGCCTGAGGCATAAATATTTGTTTAATAAAGCTGGATTAAAGCCAATGGATAGCCAGAATTTCCCACTAGCACTTTAACATCGTTATTCGG
>CAUUAF010000028.1:0-18860 GCA_963543085.1 uncultured Treponema sp.
TATTTTTTAATTCCTAGTTGCCATAAAACAACATTAGAAAACTCTAAATTACATCCTGCTTTTTTGCCAACTTCTTGGAGTTTTGCCTTAACAGATACCTTATCATCTTTAACAAACATCTGTTCCATAAAACAAACTTCACTGAGATGTTTATTAATCTTTCCTTTGACAATGCCTTCTTTCACTTTTTCAGGCTTATCAAGGTCTGCAACTTGACCTTTAAAGATTTCAGTTTGTTCTGCAATGTAGGCAGGATCCACATCTTCAACTTTTATGTATGGAGGTAAGAACGCTGCTACATGAAGACAACAGTCAAAAGCGAATTGCTTTACCTCTGAATTAGAAAATGCTTCTTTTTTATCACTTTTAAGAACAACTACAACACCAGTTTTCTTATCTGAGTGTATGTAAGTTGCGATATATTCGTCATCTTTTGCCTTTATAGACATAACTCGAGATAAGGTCATATTCTCCCTAACCCTAGTTGCAAGATCTAAGAGTTTTGCGTTAAGAGACTCAGTTACTTCATTGATGTTCTTTTCACAAACTTCATCTGCAATTTCGTTTCCAACAGCAATAAAATCTTCATTTTTTGCAACAAAGTCAGTTTCACATGTGAGTTCCACCATAGCAACTTGCTTTTCGTCCCCTTTCACAATAATAACGCCTTCACTCGTTGCCCTATCAGCTCTTTTTTCAACAGCAGCTAAACCTTTTTCTTTCAAATATTTTTCTGCTTCTTTAGCGTCGCCTGAACAATGTTGCAATGCCTTTTTGCATTCCATCATTCCAGCTCCTGTTTTTTCTCGCAATTCTTTAACGTCTGATGCTTTTATTTCCATAAACTACTTCCTCCTTAATCTTTTCCATAAAGTTCTTCATCGCTGATTAAAGCATTCTCATCTTCATCTGAGACGTTTTTAGCCCCTTCATCTTCTTTTGGAGTATAATTTGAATAATCTGTGATTTCTTCTTCCCTATCTTGATATGGATCAATTGTAGACTCCATATTTTCATCTTCCTGCAAATCTTCAATAATCTTTAAGCCATGCTCAGAATTAGCTTCAAGAGCTGAATTTGCAATAATAGCTGTGAATAAGGAAAT
Organism: uncultured Treponema sp.; assembly: GCA_963543085.1. GTDB lineage: Bacteria > Spirochaetota > Spirochaetia > Treponematales > Treponemataceae > Treponema_B. The sequence goes on from CAUUAF010000028.1 coordinate 1,106, forward strand.
TGCTCTAATAGCATCATCGTTTCCAGGAATTGGGTAGTCAATACCTTCAGGATTACAGTTTGTGTCTACAACAGCAATAATAGGAATACCTAGTTGTCTTGCTTCTTTAATAGCAATAACTTCTTTTCTAGTGTCTATTATGAAAATAGCACCAGGTAAATCCTTCATTTCTTTAATACCACCTAAGTTTTTTTCCAACTTATTCTTTTCTTTTTGTAAAGTTGCAACTTCTTTTTTTGTAAGATTTTCAAAAGTGCCGTCCACTTCCATTTTTTCAATTTTCTTTAGACGAGCAAGACTCTTTTTGATTGTTGAAAAGTTTGTGAGCATTCCACCAAGCCATCTATTATTCACATAAAACATTCCACATCTTTGAGCTTCTTTCTGTATGATAGCTTGAGCTTGTTTTTTAGTGCCTACAAATAAAATTGATTTTCCTTCTGCAACTATTCTTCTTATAGCATCATAAGCTTCTCTAATTGCAATAACCGTTTTTTGTAAGTCAATAATATGTATACCATTCCTTTCGGCAAAGATATACTTTTTCATTCGTGGGTCCCATCTCCTCACCTGATGTCCAAAGTGTACGCCTGATTCCAATAGGCTTTTCATTGTAACTACTGCCACAATCCTCTCCTTCCGGGAAAACTTCTTTCCCGCGCCTTCACTATTTCTCTAAAGAATAGAAAGATTCTATTCTAAAGGATATTTTTGCGTGTTTAAGTCTATGCCAAACACTCGCTGCCATACTATAATATTATTGTATTTTTGTAAAGCATTTAATAATGAAAAAAGATTTAAGTGTTTTATTAGAAAAGCCTTGAATAGCTTAAATTATATTTTTTCTATCTTTGCATATTCATAAATAAATTCAAAAATGCTATAGTCTTTTCCTATAATGAAATTACTTTATTTTTGTGATCTATTCATTTTTTCTCTAATTTTATTCAATTTCATATCAACCTTATTTTCTAAAATCTTAAAATCACACCTTAACTTGTGTAAATATGGTACATTAACTAGTGTTATGGTAGTACATTAGTTAATGTTATGGTTGTACATTAGCTAATGTACTCTCCCCAAACCGAGCGATTTGGGGAGAGCAAATCGAGCGATTTCGCATCCCCAACTCGAGCGATTTCAGAGCCCTAAGTCGTTCGACTTCACATACGTTATGTAGTGCTATTTGCACTCATGAATATGACTACAGTTCAAACAAATTTCTTCTATCATGAATCAATTTTTCATCAAAATATCATCTTCATCTTTATATGACTTTTTTATAAAAATTATATATAATTCGAGACCTTATGAAATATAGATTTTCTGATTATGATGTCATAGTCGTAGGGGCAGGACATGCAGGAATTGAAGCTGCTTTAGCTTCTAGTCGTATGGGAGAATCAACCCTTTTAATCACTCAAACACTTGACACAATTGCTCGCCTTTCGTGCAATCCTTCTATTGGAGGTGTTGCAAAAGGAACAATTGTAAGAGAAATAGATGCACTAGGTGGTGAGATGGCATGTCTTGCAGATGCGTCAATGATTCAATATAGGCTTTTAAACAAAAGTCGAGGAGCTGCAGTCCAATCTCCTAGGGTGCAAGTAGACAAAACTCTTTATTCTTCTTTAGCTAAACACTGTGTAGAAATGCAAAAAAACTTATACACTTTTCAAGACACAGTAGTAGATATTATAACTTCACAAGGAGAAAATGGTAGAGAAAGAATTGAAGGAGTGCTAACAGAAAGAGGACGTATTTTTTCTAGTCGCTCTGTCGTTTTATGCTCTGGCACATTTATGGAAGGAAAGATATATATAGGAGAATATGAATCAAATGATGGTCGTCTTGGGGAGAGAGCTGCAATAGGTTTAGGTCAAAACCTTTCAAAAAGAGGCTTTCAAACTGCTAGATTAAAAACAGGCACTCCTATGAGAATATTGCGTAGTTCTGTTGACTTTTCAAAAATGGAAGAGCAAGAAGCAGATAAAATAATGAAGCCATTTTCTTTTCAAACAATGGAAGTTATGCGTCCATACTCTGCATGCTATGTTACTCACACAAACGAAAAAACACATGAGATTATTAGAGCAGCATTTGATCGTTCCCCCCTATTTTCAGGCAAAATTAAAGCAATAGGTGCTAGATATTGTCCTTCTATAGAAGACAAGGTGAAAAAGTTTCCAGAAAGAGAACGCCATCATCTTTATATTGAACCAGAAGGCTTAGGCACAGAAGAGTTATACATAAACGGACTTTCTTCTTCGCTTCCTGAAGACGTTCAAGACGCAATGATTAGGACTATTGCAGGTTTAGAAGACGTAGTAATAACCAGACCTGCCTATGCTGTTGACTATATGTTCTTAAACCCAACTCAATTAGATTCAGGGCTACAAACAAGACGAGTGCAAGGCTTTTTTCTTGCAGGACAAGTGAATGGAACTTCTGGTTATGAAGAAGCAGGAGGGCAAGGCATTATTGCAGGAATTAATGCAGCTTTGTATTCACGATCATTAAAGTATAAAGACGAAAAATACAAAACATTTACTGTAAGGCGTGATGAAGGCTACATTGGAGTAATGATTGACGATTTAATAACTCAAGGTGTGGATGAGCCTTATAGAATGTTTACAGCACGTGCAGAATATAGATTAAAACTAAGGCATGATAATGCAGATGAGAGGCTAACAAAAAAATCTTATGAGGTAGGTTTACAAAGTGATAAGGCTATTTCATTATTAAACAATAAACTAAGCATAAGAGAGAATATTTTAAGTGTTTGGAACAAAGAGAAAATAAAGGCTACTCATGTGGAAAAATATGAATGCTTAAAGCCACATATTGGAAAGACGTTTTCGGATGCTTTACAAGACCCAAATGTGCCTTTAAGCTATATTTTAGAGTTTTCTTCTAGTTTAGAAAACATGAATGAAACAGCACTAGAGGATGCTGAACTAGAAATTAGATATAAACACTATGTTGAATTGCAAAATAAAAGACTAGAAAAGCTTGAGAAAATGGAAAACACTGCCATACCAGCTAATTTTGACTATGATAATATCTCTGGGCTTTCAACAGAATCAAGAACTAGATTAAAAAATGTAATGCCAGAAACAATAGGTCAAGCATCCAGAATACCAGGAATTAGACCTTCAGATATCATGCTTTTGACAATTGCAATTAAATAGAACTTCTATTAATGAAATAAAAAAAGCTATAAGGTTTTTCGTTGCAAACCTTATAGCTTATAAAAAATTAGAATGTTATAAGCACATCCTCATCGTTTCCGATAATTACATCTTTTGATTTTCCTCTAAACACTACTTTGTAAGAGCCTGCTCTCAATCCTCTAATTTCTGCATGAATTTGTTGTCCATAAGGAAGAGTCATAGTAACTAAAGCACCTGTATTTCCATCATAAACATAAACAGGTGATGCATAACGTACTGCAACTGTTAATACAGTCTCAACATATTTTTCTCCCTTTTGCGGAATTTTACCTTCAACAACCATCCTAGCTGCTTCGTATACATTGACACGCCCATAACCATACCAATGAGAAAAACCAGTTTCATCATATTTTCCTGCCATATCTTGATTAGTATAATCAATCTTATCAGCTGTTTTTTCCAAGATTGTAATTATTTGATTAGGAGTTAATTTTGGATTAAACGAAAGTAAGTACGTAATAACTCCAGTAACAAATGGTGTTGCCATAGAAGTTCCTGACATATAGACATAACCATTATTTTCTGAGTGTTTTAGACTTATGATATTCTGCCCAGGAGCTACAACATTAAGCCATGAACCACAGGTACTAAAACTTGTTTTAACATCTCCATCTGAAGATGCTCCAACAGTCAAAACGCCGGGAAAAGCTGCAGGATATGAAGGCAAAAATTGTCCTTCGTTACCAATTGCTACCACAGGCAAAACACCTTTAGAAAGTGCATAGTTTAGATGTTCCACAGAATAGTTTCCTGCCATAAGCCCACCTAAAGACATATTCACAGGAATTGTTGCTTGTTCCTCTTGAGAAACTATAGCTCTAACATCATCCACTAACTTTTTTAATGAGCCATATATTGAATAATCACTGCCGCTCCCTCCTCGAATTCCCTTATAGGAGGCAAACTTAACATTTTTCCATGCAACTCCTGCCATTCCTTTGTTATTATTTCCAACAGCACAAATTATACCTGTGCAATGAGTGCCATGTCCACCTTTTTCATCAGTGTCACTATTTCCTCCTACAACTTCAGAATTTGAACCAAAAGCTGTTTTTAATATTTGCACAACTTTAGTTCCATCTTTATAAACTAAATCTTCATGGTTTGCATTAGTGCCCGAATCCACAATACCTGCCCAAACTTGATGTTCTCCATATCCAAATTCTTTATATGCTTTTAATGCCTTTGTGATAGCTAAAGCATATTCCTTCTTCTCCCCTATAGGATCACTTTCAAGGTCTCCTTCCAAAAGACCAAAAGGTTTTTGCATGCTAGAAAACACATCATCAACATAAGAATCTATTATTTCCACCTTATAGTTTGGTTCTGCATACAAAACCTCTTTTTTTTGCCTAATCTTATTTAATGTTTCAGCATAATTACCAAGTGCTTTAACAGTGAGATACATTTCCCCTTCTCTAAAGCCTAAATCTCTTGCCACCTCTACTACATCTAAGTCTTTTAGAGAAATAATAAATTTATTCAATTCTTCTTCAGTAAAAGCTTGAACCTTTATATTTATTGAAAAATCACAAACCTTATCTTCATCATAACCAAAAAATGCTTTTTCTATTTGAGTCATTTCAGTTAGGTTATTTTCTTTTATCTTTTGAGCTAAATCATTAGAACAAGAGAATATGAAAAGAATCAAAAACAAAATATAAAATTTTTTCATAACTTTACCTCACTAATTAAGCCCTAAACTAAACTCAGCTCGTCCATTCCATGCATTGTTTCCATTACTGTCATCATTTACAGAACTAGTAATAGTAACATTTTTGAAGGGCTTATGAATAATCTTGCAAGGCTTGTCATCAATGTCAGTAGATTCTTTAAGTCCATAATCAAGCACATCCCAATAATATGTAGCACCTTTTTCATATTTAAGAACATTTTTATTTATCATATTAATATCTGTAAGATTAAAAAAATCTTTTTTAATCTTTATAATTCCTCTTTCTCTATCCACACTCATAAGATCATCAATATTTGCAAATTCGCTTGCTTTAATAGAATATCTTGTACCATAGTAACCAGTACCTGTAACTATTGCATCTCCACTTTTAGCAAAATATATTTCAGGTTTGCCATTAACATCACTAAATACATATTTAAACTTTGAACCATGAAAAACCTTTCCTGTTCTGTCAGATATTAAAAACCCCAATCTAACTTCAATTGCATCTTTTAATATTTCAGGATTTGAAAATCTAAACTCATAGTTTAAATTCTTTGCCTCAATGGGAGTAATAACTCTATCAACTGGGTATTCTAGCAAGAGTGTTGTACTTTTTGGCACCTTTACTGAAAGTACTTCTGATTTTGCAAATGAGTTTTTCTTATTATCAATTGTATAAGCTACAACCTTATATTGGTATGTTTTTTCATCTTCTAAACATCCATCACTATCAAATACTTTATGTGTTTGACTTTTAGGAGTTTTATATACAACACGTTTTATGAGTTCAAACTCACCTTCATCTTCAACACATTTTCTATAAAGATCAAAACCATTTAGGCTAAGAACTTCATCACCTTTTTTTGTCTCAAAAGAAATATTAGATGTATAATGTGATGAGTTTTTAGTGCCTTCATCCTGACCTACAGAATAAATATGAGATTGCGTTGGTAATCTTTCAAATTTTAAAGACATATTTGTGATAGAAATGTTATCATCTTCTTTTGCTACTGTTGCTATTACACTAGGTTTTATACGAAGATGATACTCAAGCCTATTACTTGCGACATCATAAACTACTATAACAATATCTTCCTCATTGGTTAAAGAAGCATCACTTTTCCAAGCCCAAATAGACTTCCATTTATCACCATATTTTATAGAATCTTGCACCATAGTCGCTGAGATGACATTAGAACTTTCATCTTCGCTAGTAGATGGAACAAAACCTATTGCAAGCATTGGTAAAGGAGTGCTGAAACGAAGCTTTTCTATTGGTGCTACTGTAGTAACACTCATAGAAATTTCTTTCATTACATCAGTTGTTATTATATTTCCTGCTGTTACAATCTCAGTTCCAAATTTCAAATTATCAACACTAGGAGCTTGTGCCTTTTTACTAACTCTTTGCATTGGACGTTGCACTATTGGAACAATCTTTCTCTTATCCCCAATGTAATAAGAAATGATACTTGACGCTGCATATTTTTTTGCAGAATATTCATCATTCCTTCCTTCCACATTAAAGTTATAAAAAGTATTCTTTTTAAGATTTACCTTTGCTTTTCCATTTTTTACTAAAATACGCTTAGTAAAATCAGGAGTTTGTGTTTTAAAAATGTTTATATAAGAGCCATCAACATACGAACCATTTACTCCATCAGAAAGCACAAAATCAACTTCAACTTCATCAGCTTCTGGAGCTTTTGGCTCTTCAGATTTAGTATGTAACTTTACAAAAATAGAATAACTTTCTGAAAGAATTGAGTCTTTATATAGACTCACTGCAATATCATTGTTTCCTTCTTTTAAGTTTACATTATAAATGCCTGCTGTTTTGCTAACATCAGAATCTTTAAGCTTCACTTTTATTGAAATATCTGAAGTTGCCAAAACTTCAAGCTTTAATAAAGATTTTTCGTTATGTCGAGCTGGAAGTATTATAGAATTTGCTGTTGATAAAAGATGAATTAAGTCTTCTCCATCAGCATCTAGTTTTATTAAGCCACTATTTGTTGGAAAAGTTCTTACAAAAAACATTACATATACTTTACTTCTTAAATAATCTTTGTCACTTACCATAACTTCAAGGCTATTTTTTCCTATATCTAAGTTAAAATCATAAAGCCCTTCTTTAGTTTTTATTTCTTTTCCATTATATTTTAAGGTAAGAGTTGTATTATCATTTTTTGCTAGAACACCAACTTTAACTTTTTCTGTTAGGATTTTCAGAGTATCTGTTGTTAAAAAACCTGTGTTTTCGTCACAATACTCTTGCCCTTCAACTTTAAAGGATTTTAAGCTCAAGTCTTGTTCACGATACACAATTATTCGGTATAATAATTCTCCCTCCAGTTCAGATTTCACTAAAACATGAATAGTATTTATTCCATAATCAAGAGTTATATTATACATTCTTTCTGATTTTAAGCTTACAGAACCGTTACTAGAGTTAACATTAACAGTGGCTTTCTCATTATGTGGCAGAACATACAAAGAAATTACATTTTTAGTTTGTGCAACATCTGAAAGTTCACAAACATGTTTTTTGAATTTTGAAAGGATATCATTGTCATCAACTTTAATTTCCTTTAGTTTTGAACTCTGCAAATCAGGAACATTAGAATGAGATTTAGATATTTTTATTTTGTATTCTTTTTTTATACTTGAATCTTCTTTTGAAGTTAAAGTAATTATAATAGTATTAACATTGTCCATTAAATTACAAATGTAATTTGGAACATCTCCTTGAGCTTTAACGCTATCTACCATAACACTAACATTCACAATTTCAGCATTTATTGGTTTTGCAATCAATTCAACAGAATACTTCTTAACTCCACCAAAGTCCTGATCAAAGTCATAAAAAAGTTTGCTATTTAGCTTTTCCAAAACGGATTTACCACCACAAATTAGTTCTTTAAGACCAACTTCTTTTGGCAATTGCACATTATTAGTGTTTTGATTCTTACAGTTAATAAACAAAAAAAAACTTAAAGCACATAATAAAAAAAGTTTTTTCATACTTTCCCCTAATATAAAAAACATAATAATATAGTACTTTTCAGTCTATAAGAGTTATTTTTTCTTATCTCTTATATCAATTGTTACCTCTTCTATCTTAGCGCCTTTAATTTTTCCAATCTTAAATTTAATGCCATCAATTAAAACTTCCTCATTCTCTTTAGGTAAATATTGGCATTTTTCCAAAACTAAACCAGAAACAGTGTCATAGTTTGTAGAATATAAAGATAGACCTAAAACATCGTTTAATTCATTCAATAATACATTAGATTTAACTCTAAAAACTCCGCGTGAAATATATTTTATATCCTCAATACTTTCATCTTTTGTATCTGCATGTTTATATTCATCTTGACTTTTACCACATATCACAGATAAAACATCATCCATAGTGAGCAAGCCTAAAACATCTCCTCCTTCATCAATGATAAAAACCATGTTTCTTTTTTCTTTATTCATCACTTTTATAATAGAAAAAACTGATGAACTTTCTGGAATAAATATTGCACTTTTTATAAGACTTCTTATAGAAGGGATATCTTTAAAATTAAATAAAACATCTTTGTAATGTATTAAACCTAAAAATATTTTTCCATCTTTTGACGTAACAGGAAGACGAGAAAAATTACTTTCTCTAAAAGTTTTCACCATATGCATAAATGAAGAATCTTCTTTTATAGATATTATATTATGAGCTTTAGTCATAATATTTTTAATCTTCAACTTTTTTAAATGCACAGCTTTTTTTAATAATGTATGCTCCAAATTTACTAATGCCCCATCTTCTCTACTTATATTAAATATTTCTTTTAATTCATCTTCTGTCATCTTATGTTTTGATTCTTTGTTAAAAAGCCCAATAAAAGAAACAACCATTTTTGAAAAATAAGAAAAAATTATCACTATAGGGTAATTTATAAAATAACAAAATAATAAAAAAACTGAGCTTTTTTTTATTATTTTCATAGCATAATGAGTAGCCAATGTTTTAGGGATTATTTCTGCAAAAATAATAATAGAAATAGTGGTTACAACTGTTGTGAGGGGCAGATACACAGCACCTATTTTTTCTACTGTAAAAACAGTAACTATAGAAGAAAGAAGAATATTGATGAAATTTGTTGCAATTAGTGTTGTGGAAACTATTGCTTCTTTTTTTCCTATTAAATAAGCAATTCTCTTTTCTTTTTTCCCTTTCCCTTTTTTTATTTTGTTGTATTCTGCCTCAGTTATTGCAGTTATTGCAGTTTCTGTGCAAGAAAAGAATCCTGCAAGAAAAAGTAAAATGAGAAATTCTAGCATTACAATCATTCTTGTATTTCCCTCATCAGTACTTTTTCTATTCTATTTCCATCAAGAGTTTTAACAATAAAAATCATTCCTTCCATTTTTAACTCAAAACCTTTTTCAGGCATTTTTCCGCATACCTCCATTATAAAGCCAGCAAGTGTTTGATTAAATTGAGAAGTGAGGTTTATATTAAAATATTCATTTAAAAAAATTAGTGGAGCATTTCCTTCAATGAGATATCCATTTTCACACTTTTGTAAATAAATCGATCCTGTTGCATCATCATATTCATCAACAATATCCCCAAATATTTCTTCATTTAAGTCTTCTATAGTAACAATTCCTAAAGTGCCACCATATTCATCTATAACTATTGCTAGATTCTGTCCATCTTTTCTAAGAGTTTTACGCACTTTAGTTAATTCTGTATTTGAAAATACAAAGCAAGGTTTTCGCAAAAATTCATCTATTTTTAGGGTGTCAAAAGATTTTTTAGGATTAGAAATATATTCATCATATTCTTTAGAAAAAATAAAATCTTTTATGTATAAAACCCCTTTTATATCATCCATATTTTCTTTATAAACAGGAAAGCGTGAAAGAGAGGATTCTTTTGATATTTTTATAACTTCTTCTATGCTAGATTCTATGTTTATTGCAACTATATTTGTACGTGGAATCATAATATTTTTGACTTTTGTGTCATCATATTTTAGGATTTGATTCATTATTTTTTTTTCATCAGATGTCAAATCTGTTGTGTCTTCGCTACTTTCAAAAAATGTCTTTAAATCATCTTCCGTAACAAGATAAGTTTTAAGATCTATTTTTACCTTAAAAAGCTTCATAAATATTGAAGTTGTATATAAAAATATAGAAGAAAATGGAAGAAAGCACTTTATCAAAAGATTTTCTAAAGAAGAATAGTTTAAGGCAATTTTTTCAGGAAAAACTAAAGCTACAGATTTTGGTATTATCTCACCAAAAATTAAAACAAGGCTTGTTGCAATAAAGCTTGCAATGCCTATAGCATTTGCATTTGAAAATTTCAAGGTTATTGAAGTGATTACAACGCCCACAAGAATGTTTACAATACTGTTTCCAATTAAAGATGTGATTAAAAACTTATTCTTCTCTTTTATTATTTCAAGTGCTTTTTCAGCTTTTTTATTTTTTTTGGCAAGATATTTAATTTTTAAGATGTTGCAAGCTAGATATGCAGTCTCCCCAGATGAGAAAAACATCGAAAATAAGAGAAGTGCTACAAGACTAATGTAATACCACAACTCAGGTGGGGGCTCTCCAATCATTATCTATACTGTATATAATTATTTATTTAAATGTCAATAGTTTGTTTTTTTTAAGTCTGCCACGCCATAAAAGCCCAGCATCAATAAGAATTTCCTTTTTCTCTAAATAAGAAACAAAGTTATTTGCATTTTGCAAATTCCAATATTTATTCATCTCTTTTATTTTTTCTATCATAGTGGCTCTTTTAATTTTTCTATTTTTAATGTAATCCAGTATAGATTCTATTTCATGTGGATATGCTTTTGCAGTTCCTGTGCAAATATCACAAGATTCACAAACAGGAAACTCTTCATTTTTATTTAAGCTTAAAGCTCTTAATAAAACCTCTCTTCTACACACACCACCTTCTGCAAATGAAATCATCACATCAGCTCTATTTTTTTGTGGTTCACTTAACAAAGAAAATCTTTTTTTGTCTTCTTCTGACCAAAGCAAAACTGCATGAGAAGTTTTCCTATCCCGTCCACCTCTTCCTGCTTCTTGTATGTATGCTTCAATAGTGGCAGGAGCATCCAAATGAAGCACAGTTCTCACATCTTTTTTATCCACTCCCATACCCCAAGCACATGTAGCAACTAAAACAGCATTTTTTGCACTATCAAACCATGCTTCCACTTCTTCTTTTTCTCTTTTTTCTAAACCTGCATGATAAAATTTTACTTCTAAATCATTGAACGTATTTTGTATAAGCCTTGAAACAATTTCAGTTTTCTTTCTACTTGAGCAAAAAACAACAATAGGTTTTGCATTCTTTTCAATTTCTTCTAATAGAATTGGTTCTTTTATACTACAATGACGCACAGAAAAAAATATATTTGGTCTATCAAGAGAACTAGTTATTATGTGAGCTTCTCCTTCAAAGATTATTTTTTTCATTCTTTCCAACACTAAAGGACTCGCTGTTGCAGTGAAGGCAGTAACAATATTAGGCTTTAATTCTCTAATGATTGAAGCTATTGATAGATATTGACTTCTAAAAGTTTCTCCCCATTCCGTAACACAATGAGCTTCGTCTATTGCTATGTGAGAAACTCCTCTTTCTTTAATTTTTGCTAGTAACTCCTTATTAGCTAGAACTTCAGGATTAGCAATTATAATATTTGCTGTTTTTAAGTTTTTAAAAGCTTCTTCCCTCTCTAGCTTTGTTTGCCCTCCAATAAAAATTACAGTATTCACTTTCTCTTTCAATTTTTTCTCTTGATCTCTCATTAAAGCAAGTAATGGGTAAATAACTAATGTTGGCTTTTTTAGAAAAAGAGACGGAAGCTGAAAACAAAGAGACTTACCAGCACCTGTAGGAAAAAGCACAATCTGCTTATTTGAATAGTCATAATCTTCAATTTCTTTTTCTTCAATTCCTCTTTCACCATCTTCATTTTTAGCTTCTATATCCAATATATTTGAAATTACTAACCATTGATATGGAAAAATTGTGTCTATTCCAAACACCTTTTTAGCAATCTCTTTAATCTCATCATATGATGCTATCATCATACCCTCCTTTTGCTTTTTTATTTACCTACTATCTATATTAGTTTTTTTAATATAGACTAGCCCCGTTGTTTTAAAAATGGGAGTAACTATGAGAAAAAAAATTATTTCATGGAATGTTAATGGAATAAGAGCTATAGAAAAAAAAGGGTTTTTAGAGTGGCTTTTTAAGGAGTCGCCTGACGTATTATGCTTGCAAGAAACAAAAGCAAAAAAAGAACAACTTAATTTAAGTCTTTTGAGTCCTTCTTCATCAGGTATTTCTTATAAAACTTATTGGAGTTCTGCATTGAAAGCTGGTTATTCTGGCGTTGCAATTTTTTCAAAAGAAGAGCCAAAAGATGTAAAATTTATAGACATAAAAGAGATTGATGATGAAGGAAGAGTTCTTATTGCAGAGTATAGTAAGTTTTCTGTCATCTCAAGCTATTTTCCAAATTCTCAAGAAGCTGGTGCTCGTCTTCCTTATAAGTTGTTTTTTTGTGATGAAATATTAAAACTTTGCAATAAAATTAAAAAGAAAACTCCACTTATTCTATGTGGAGATTATAACATTGCACATAAACCTATTGATTTAAGCAACCCAGAAAGAAATGAAGGAAATGCAGGATTTTTACCTGAAGAACGAGAATGGATGGACTCCTTTATTGAAGCAGGTTATAAAGATACATTTAGACATTTTTGTAGTCTACCTGAAATGTATACATGGTGGAGCTATCGATTCCACGCTAGAGAAAAGAACATCGGTTGGAGACTCGACTACACTTGCGTAAACGATAGCTTCATTGAAAATGTTGTCTCTTCAACAATTATGAGCGATGTAATGGGCTCAGACCATTGCCCTGTGAAGATAGAAATAGACATCTAAAACAAGCCTAAAACATCAGTTTCTACCGATGTTTTAGGTGCAAAGCCCTAAAGCTTTTGCTTAAATCTTTATTTTGGCTTTTCTATTTAGCTTTTACCCCTCTTACCAGCCTAATTCCAAGCATGTCATTCCCGGGGTAAGGTCTATTTAAGTTTCTTAAAGTTATCTCACAAGCCCTTTTATTAAGATACCAACAACCTCCCCTAACACTACGATACCACCCCTTGTCAGTTCCTTTTGGGTCATAACCAAAGTCTTTACCTTCTTCAGCATAATAACTTGTGTCATATAAATCCCAACACCATTCATACATGTTGCCAGACATATCATAGAGCCCATAAGCATTAGGTTTTTTCATTTTCACTTGATGAGGTTTTCTTTTATTTTTATCTTTCATATCATCATACCATCCGACCTCTTCTAAATTATCACTTCCAGCATGTTTATAGCTTTCTCCACCTTTTGCTGCCCATTCCCATTCTGCCTCTAATGGAAGGCGAAATCCTTTTTTTCCCCAATTAGCATAAACTGGTTTGGGCTCAAGTTTTCCCTTCTTATTTTTTGTACGAGCATCTTCAATGGTATACCATTTTGTGAATTCACTGTTGGAATAGTAAACATACTCTGTATCAATTCCACCTTCAGTTAATTTTGTAAGCATATTACAAAAAGCTATAGCTTCATACCAACTAACGCTATCAACAGGGTGTAGGTTTTCTACCTCTCCATTTAGTAATTCATTTGAAAAGCCCTTATTTTTACTTGGATTTTCCCCCATTACAGCTTCATAAAGCTCTTGAGTTACTTCAGTTTCTGAAATCCAATAAGGCAAAAGAGTCACAAAATGGGGTTTATTATGCTCTTCATTAGCACCACCCAAAATGATTTTATCTGTATAAGGAATTTCAATAATCTTAAAACTCACTTTATTCCCATCTTTTGCAACAATTTCTATATTCTTATAACCTGATTCACTATCTTTTTGTTCATCTATTCTTTGCAGTTCATTTTTGTGATTGCAAGATATAAAAAACAAAATAAAAATAAATACGTTAATTTTTTTCATATTAACTCGCCCTATTTTGTGCAATTCTAAAACCAGTATTTGGAAGCACTCTACCTACAACTTCCCAACCTTGTCCCCTAAACACTGTATACTGATACAATTGAGTGAAAAAATAGCTTGAAGGTCTTGTACATTTTTTATTGTTAGGTGATGAAACTGGTCCCTTATAATCTTTTTCTAATACAGAGTTTTCTACATATACGTCCATCCAATCCCAAAGCCATTCAGCAACATTTCCTGTCATGTCATATAACCCATATCCATTAGGAGTTTTTTTTGCTACTTCATGTGTTTTATTCTCCGAATTATCTTTATACCATGCAACATCTCCTAGCACATCACTACCTGCAAAACTATAGTTTTCTCCCCCCATTGTAGCCCACTCCGATTCTGTATCTGTAGGAAGTCTAAAACCTTTTTTGCTCCAATCAGCATAGACAGGTTTTGGCTCAAGCTTTTCACCATTTTTAAATTGAGCGTCTTCTTTTGTGTAAACTTGCGTCTTACTTTCATCAGAATAGTATAGGCAATACTCCGCACCCAGTAGTTTAACTGTTAGGGCATTGCAAAAAGCTATAGCCTCAAACCATGTTACTTTTTCAACAGGTCTTTTCTCTTGGTTTTCCCCCGTTGCTGGAGGATTATCAGTCCCTTGAAATTTGCTAGGATTTTCATTCATTACAGCTTGATACAATTCTTGGGTTGTTTCTGTAGTGCATAAATAAAATGAAGATAAACTAGCAGTGTGCTTTTTATTTGTTTTGTTATCAATAATTCTAGCTTCATACTTATAGTCTCCACCAAGAATTACATTATCTACTCCGGGAATATTTGCCATCTTAAAAATAATCTTTTTTCCATCTTTTTCAACAGTATAAGTTTTTAATTGGTTTTCTATCATTTCAAAAGAAACTTCAATATCCTTATTGATAGTAATCTGTTTTTCTAGCACTAGCTTATTTTCGTCATTACTAACAACCTCATCCCCAACTTTGAGAAATTTAGGTTTATAGTCTTCATCCGATATTAGCCTAAAAGTCAACTGACTATCCTTTATTACTTCCTGAAGCTCTTCACTACTTAAAGGATTTCCGTCTTTTAAAACATTCAGCTTTCCATGTTCTGCATTTTTAATATTTACAACAAAAAAAGCAATAACTTCTCCTTGCACACTAAAGCTCTTTTTAACCTTTATACTAACAGAGATCTTCTTATCTTCAACATTTTCATACTTTGTTTCGTTAATCATAAGATGTTTCACTTTGTATTTTTCATTTGCTTGTAGTGTGAATGTTAAAAGAGAATCTTCTTCTATTGCTTTTAAGTCTTCAGATGTTAAAACTTTTTCACCCAGCTTTGCAGTTATTGTGCCATTTTTTGGCATTTCAATTGTTATGGCATAAGTATTTTTTTGTATTTGTTTGCCTTCATTTTGATGTTTACAAGCCAAACATAACAAACCTACAACCACTAATAAAATTCTTAGATTTTTCATAATTCACTCCTTAAAAATATCTCAATTTTGAAATTAACATCATCAAAACAAATTAAAGAGTGAGCTAAAAATTGATTAATTCATATCAAATGCAGTCAACATATCACCACTATCACAGTCCAAATTTGCACAATATAAATTATGGTAACTCTTACACACTTTTAAGATGTTTTGATGAAGCTTTAAGTAACTACTCATAAAAATATTTTGTCATATTTTCATTTATCATTTACCCCCTCATCATAATAATAAAATTGTATAAAAGATTGATAAATAAGAGAACGACCACTAAAATCATCATGGGTCTAATTATCTTATTTCCATTTTTAATTGCAAGGGAAGAACCTATATAATTTCCTGCTATGCCAGCTATTGCGGCTGGAATAACCAAAGAATAGATAAGCTTTCCACTTAAAATGCCCAATATTAGAGAAGAATAATTAGAAAAAAGATTTAAGATCTTTGAGTTTCCTGCTGCTGTTTTTGCATCATATTTCATTAAAGTTGTATAGGCAATTATTGCAAAAGTTCCTGTTCCAGGTCCAAAAACACCGTCATAAAAGCCAATAAAAGTACCTATAAGTATAGCAAAAATAACTTTCTTCTTTTTTGAAACAGTGTCTGAAGCATCTAGCCCACCTAAATCTCTTTTGAATAAGACTAAAACACCGACTATTGGCAATAGCAAAAAAATGATAGTCTTTAAAACAATTGGATTAATACTTAGTACAAGACGCGTGCCTATTTGAGACGTGCAAAATGCAAAAACTCCAGAAAGAACAGCAACCCTTATTTTAACAGCACCTGATGCAAAAAAGTTAATTGCAGAGAAAGTAGTACCACATCCTGCTCCGAATTTATTGCACACAAAAGCCACATCTGCAGGCAAGCCTATAAAAAGATAAGCAGGTAAAGAGATGAGCCCCCCTCCACCTGCAATAGAATCAAAAAAGCCTGCAAAAAAAACTGCAACGCAGATGATTATCGTATAATAAAAAGGCATTTATTTACAGTTATTTCTCCCTAAACCCTATAAAATGAAGCAAAAGCTCTTTCTATATATTCTTGGTCTAATGTTCCACCAAGTTCTCTAACAGAATGCATGGATAAAATAGGGTTGCCAATGTCAACACATCTAATATTTAGATTGCCCATAGTAATAGGTCCAATTGTAGAGCCTCCCCTCATATCTGAGCGATTAACAAACGTCTGGAAAGGAACATCAGCACGTTTACACACTTCCTTAAAGATTGAAGCCGAAACAGCATCGCTCATATAAGACATAGATGCAGAAATCTTAATAACTGGTCCTTTATTCATTAAAGGGAAATTGGTCACATCATTTTTTTCTGTATAATTAGGATGCAAAGCATGTGCTTGATCTGCAGAAACCATAAAAGATGAGTGCAAAACACGTTGAAAAACCTCAAAGAAAGGCTCATCAATCTTTTGTGCCCTCATTCCTGCAATTACTATTCTTTTTAGTGTGTCAGACAAAAATGGACTTCCTGCTCCTGCCCTTGTTAAAGAGCCAATTTCCTCATTATCAAAAACACAAGCCACCTGTGTAAAATCTTCTTCTCCGCTAGAAATCAATGCTTTAATAGACGGGTGAGCCATTCCAAGATTATCAATTTTTGGTAATGAAAAAAACTCCTTGTTAGCTCCTACAAAAGCTCCCGGAGTCCTATCATATAAATATAAGTCAAAAGAAAGAATATCTTCAGGAGTTAAGCCCATTTCCTTAGCCAAAATGTGCATAAATGAAGATTTCTTATCTGGTGTCTTTCCTTCAACTATAGCCATCAAAGGAAGCGTATCTTTTTGCTTGTTATAAGAATAGCCTTCATTCACTTCCCTATTCATGTGTATTGCAAGATTTGGAATAATAAGAAAATTCTTATCAATATTAACAAGACGCACTTCAGGATTAAGAATATCCCTTCCTTTTACTGTAAGACGCCCTGCAACAGATAAAGGACGATCAAACCATGTTGAAACTATAGCTCCACCATAGCACTCTGTATTAAGCTTAACATAATGATTTTGCACTGTAATATCAGGAGATGGTTTAATCTTAAATGTTGGAGAGTCGCTATGGCTTCCTATAATTCTAAAACCATTTTCAATTTTCTTTCCCATTTTCCATGCAATAATTGCACTTCCATTTGTAGTAGTAAAATATTTACCACCTGCTTTTAATGCAAAAGAATCTCCTCCAGAAAGCTCATTATAACCTGCATCTTTTAACATTTTAGCTAAATTAGCTATTGCATGATACATTGAAGGACTTTCATCA
>CAUUAF010000029.1:0-17807 GCA_963543085.1 uncultured Treponema sp.
GAGTTTGTTCTCTCCCACTTTCAATGATGTACCTTCTTTGTAAGCTACTGCTACTGCAATCTCATCATTTGTCTTTGTGCCATAATTAAACTTTGCTATAAAATTAGTAGCTATAAGAGTTGTTTTATCATTTGCTACTGTGAACTTTGGTGCATTCAAGTCTTTTGCTTCTTCTTCAAACAACTTTAAGTATGATAGGGTTAGGTTAGGATCTTCTACATTAGTTTTTTTATCTTTATCCCCTACTTGTTTGCAAGAAAACAAAAACACCGAAAAAAGCATAGCTACACCAGCTAGCTTTACAAACTTACTTAGTCTCATAAAAGACCTCCTATAAAATATTGGAAATATCCCAATAAGATAAACATCGGTAAAAGTTAAAAAACATAAAAATATTTAATATGATATAATTTATCCTTAAGTATTGTCTATATGTTAATTTAGATTTATTACTTCAATTTTTAACCAATAGGCAAAGTCTGTTTATAACTATATACTCATCCTCCAATGACGCTTTATGAATACTATTTAATATATCCTGAAGGTGATGTTGTAGAAGTTAATCACGAAATCCCCATCTCTGCAATACTCAATATTTATGGTGAAGAGCTTTCAAAAAATTCTTTAAACGCCAAAACTCTTTGCTATTATGTTGCAAGAAAACAAATCAAAGAAGAAATAGGAATACATAAAACATTCTACACATTAGAACAACTTTCATTAAATGAACTAAAACATGAATATCTATGATTGAAACACTAAACGAAAACTCTCTTCACAACAAACTAAAAGGCATTTACTGTCCTAGTAATGCTGTGAAAGAATGTGCAGTTGGAAAATATATATGCGACATCTTATGCGATGATAACAAAATCATAGAGATTCAAACTTGTAATTTTCGCAACATGAAGAAAAAACTAGAAGAATTAACAAAAAATTATGTCATAGAGATTGTATATCCAATTTCAGTCAACACATATATAAAAACGTTGGATGAAAAAGGATGTGAAAAAGGCATTCGTTTAAGTCCAAAACATGGCTCTATATTTCAGATTTGTCAAGAAATATCAACAATTAGAAACTTAATAAATGAGAAAAACTTGCAAATTAGAATAGTTTATATAGAAAGTATTACAACTAAAGTTGATGATAAAAAAGGAAGAAGTAGGTATAAAAATCCCAGAATTGTGGAAAAGGATTTGAGCAAAATAATAAGTGAAGAATTTTACGAAAGCATTAATGAATTAATCTCAGCAATTTTGTCTAAGTTACCCAAAACATTTACAACAGAAAATATAGAGAAACAAGGTTATAAAAAACGTTGTAATTATGTTGTGTGGTTTTTCAAGAAAATAGGCAGAATCATTGAAGTAGGTAAACAAGGAAATAGAAAACTTTACTCAAAATGTTAAAAATAATAACTAAATAATAAAACGCAATAGATACCTAGGACATACCAATATTTAGAGATTGTCATTCTCTGCTTATTAACTATTAAATTCTTGCATTCATAAAAAAAGGCTTATGAATGCACGTGCCTTCATAAGCCTTCTAAAAAAGTAGGAATCAGAACATTATCAAACAACCTACTTCTGTGATCCTACCAAAAATCTGCCATGTCATCTTTATCACGTAAGTCAATCTCATACAAATCACTTACAACACGCAAATCATCAAAATACATATAGTAATCACCATAAGTGTCCATCAAATCACACTCAACTTTGAAGCCTACAATCTTTAAGCCCATTCCAGTAGACACGAAGTGATGATCCTTTTGCACAATGCCTGACATCCCACCTGCTGTATTCTGAGGAGGAATTGCCACAGTCATCATCTTCCAACCAGCATGATTCAACTTTCCAACATATAGTTCAAATCTCTTACCCCAGAAATCTTCAACAATCAATTTTAAAACATGTGGATAGCTTCTTCCAACAACCCACACACTCACTGTTTTAGAGATACCTTCAACTGGGAGTGGTTTAACTGCCAAAACTTCAAAAGAGTTGCAACCTCTTCTATAGAAAGAAGTCTTAACACCGAGTACTTTATCATCAGGAATATTCATTCCTTCTTCTGCAGGAATTGCTGTCTTATTAGCAGGACTTCCAGTGAAAAGTCTTGATTTGATAACGCCTTCATCAGAAGACATCTTAACAAACCATGTTCCCTCACTCTCAAACTTATCCACAGAAATTTCTTTAATTCTCTGTTCAGCAGAATCAACACCTACAGACTCTGCATTAGGAGCATCTAAATTAGAAAAATTATCATTTTCTGTCTGTTGTGCAGACACAACTCCCATCAATGCTAAAGCGAAGATCGCAAAAAACAACTTCTTCATTATTATAGCTCCTCCTTACTATTAGTATTTGATGCATTGTTAGCACCAAAATCAACATCAGCCAACTCATATCCATCATAAGAATCTCTGAATACGTTTGTTAAAGCTTTGAATTGATCTATAAAGATATAAAAATCTTCAACATGCTCCGTTGGACGAGTTCTAACTCTAAAAGCAACAAATTTTAAATTTTTCTGAGCACCAATATAGCTAGAGTATTGTGGGATACTTCTAGGAATGTTAGCTGACATATTCTTCCATCCCTTGAAGTTTAAACATCCAACAGGTACGGTATGAACACGTCCATAGCAATCTCTTACTAAGATTTCCAAATCATAGTA
Source organism: uncultured Treponema sp. (assembly GCA_963543085.1). Taxonomy (GTDB): domain Bacteria; phylum Spirochaetota; class Spirochaetia; order Treponematales; family Treponemataceae; genus Treponema_B. Next base: position 2,689 of record CAUUAF010000029.1, read on the forward strand.
GTAACCTGCCCCCCAAACCCACATATCAACTCTGGCAATATTTCCCTTGAGTGGTATTTCATATGGCTCTAATCCATTATCTCCTTGCTTTGAAGGAACAATATCCAACCAGTTATCGCCCTGCCTGTTAAATTTAACCTGAACACCTAAGAACTTAGCATTCTCAGCATCCTCATTCATTACTTTCACTGCATGTGGCATCCCATCAAAATACTTAACAATAGGATAACCATCCGTAACAAATTTACTTGCAACACCATGCCACAACCATTCTCCTTCAGGATTATCAAAGGTATCAACCATGTATGTTTGATAATTCACCTCAGATTGCTGGGAAGAAAGAGGAAAAGCCGTACATAGGAATACTGCTACTACACTAGCAAAAATTAAACCGCCATGTCTCATGTATAACTCCTTTTATTCCATGATAAATAAAGTCAGAATATTATAAGTAAAACCAAAAGCATTGTCAAATACCTATAAGTTCCTACATTCAAATTATCACGTGCTTTAGCACTATCGGCTATTTTTATTCAATTATTAAGATGGTAATAATATTTTCCCATCAGTAACTTCTTAAACAAATAACTAATCTTGATAATTTGAAAAACTCCTCAATATAATGAAGACATTTGCATAAAAATTATTTATTAGAAATAAATCTATTTTAATGCTTCCAAGTATTTCAACAAAAACTTCCACACCCTCTCTACAGATTTTATATCCATATGCTCATCTGGAGTATGCACATCATAGAGATTAGGACCAAAGCTTATGGCATCAATTTGAGGCAAAGTCTTTTTAAGAAGTCCACATTCAAGACCAGCATGAATAGCTGTAACAATTGCATCCTGACCTGTAATCTCCTTATAAGTCTTAATTGCAATATCTCTAACAGGAGAATTTTCTTCATATTCCCATGCAGGATATTCAGACTTTTTAACAAATTCCCCCTTTGTATACTTTGCACAAAGTGCCAATTTATTCAACACTTCATCAAGCATGCTCTTAACGCTACTTCTAACAGAAATTGTAAACATCAATTTACCATCAATTTCTTCCAATATTCCATTATTCAAACTAGTTTGGCATAAGCCTTTAATTTCCATGTTCATATATTGAACAGCATCTGGCACCATAACCATAAAATCAATTAAACGCCCAGATAAACAACTTGTAAACATTTCTTTTTTTGAAGAACCAGCTTTTTCAATACTGATTTTCATATCTGGGTCAGTAGTTCTATACTCTTTTTTTAATGCTATAGAAAAATCATTAGCAATCTTAATGGCAGAATCAACATTCTTTACAGCAATATAAGCATAAGCATCTTTAGGAATTGCATTATGTTTTGATCCACCTTTTATTTCAATGATATTCAATTCTTCTTTTTCTTTAATATTATAAAGAGTTCGAGCCAACATCTTGATAGCATTAGCACGTTGCTTGATAATTTCCATTCCTGAATGTCCGCCTAAAAGATTTGAAATTGAAATCTTGATAACTTCTCCTTTTAGGGTTTCTCTTTCTATATCAAAAAATATGTTTGCATTAGCTCCACCAGCACAGCTCACTAAAAAATATCCTTCTTCCTCAGAATCTATATTTAAAAAACGTGTGCCAGTAAGATGTTCCCCAGTAACTGCCATAGCTCCGCCCATTCCAGTCTCTTCTTCAGTTGTTATCAACACTTCAAGTGGAGGATGTGCAACATCATTTGAATCAAGAATTGCAAGACAATAAGCTACAGCGATTCCATCATCTCCACCTAATGTTGTCCCTGTTGCATAAAGCATATCACCTTTTAATTGCCACTTGATAGGATCTTTTAAAAAATCATGATTACTTCCAGCTTCTTTTTCTGGCACCATGTCCATATGACCTTGCAAAATTACAGGCTTAGAATTTTCAAATCCCTTCGTAGCTGGTTTTTTGATGACTACATTCATAGCCTTATCTTGCCAAACTTCAAGATTTCTTTTTTTTGCAAAATCAACCAAAAAATCACTAACAGCTCTCTCATTCCCAGAACCTCTAGGGATTTGAGAAATCTCATAAAACCATTTGAATACGTTTTTTGGCTCCAATTTTTCAAACTCTTTTTCCATAAACCACTCCTTAAAAGTTGATATCCACTGTCAACACCACAATCTTATCACCGATAGCTATAAAATTCTATTATGCAAAGTATTAGTGCAAAATGATTGAATATATTGCCCCATAACCACTACTTATACACATTGCATTTATATGTGTGAATAAGCTACAATTTCACTAATCTTTATCGTTACCAATCCATACAATAAAATGTTTCACAGACTAGACTACGATGCGCAAATATTTTGTTATATTTTTTTCTTTGTTATTAGATTTTTTTGCTTTCTCTCACCCTCACATGAGCTTTACCAGTGCTATAGAGTTTGTTTTTAATGGTACAAAATTGCAAGGAGCATTTGTGGAATGGACATTTGATCGTTATTTTAGTGCAGACATAATTTCAGGTTACGACCTAAATAATGACGGCATTTTTAATGCCAGCGAAACACAAGATGTTTGGGAAAATGCTTTTAGCTACACAGAAAACTATTATTATTTTTGCTTCATAAGACAAGGAAACAGAAGAACATCACCTGATAAAGTCTCTCAGTTTTCTGTTAAGCAACAAAATGGAATTATAAGCTACCGTTTTTATGTAAATCTCTCAACTTTTGAGGGGAGAGAGTTATATTTTGCTGTTTATGACTACACTTTTTTTTGTGACATTACATACAGAAAAAATGATGGTGTAACGTTTAAATACAACACATCATCACTAAAACCATCATATCAAATACTAGAAAATAAAAATTATCCTGTATATTACAATCCAATTGGAGCAATAGATGACACTCGCATTTATTACAAATGGAAGCCTGGTCTTGAGACTTATTATCCAAAGGAAATAGCAATTAAATATTGATATGAAACATACTTTATTAATAGGAAGTTTTTTTATTTTAATCACAGCATCTCTTTTTGCAAATCCTTTCACAGGAAATAAGGATTCTCCATCTCCTGTAAGACAAGGAAGACCAAACACACATATTGTGGAAAGTCAAAGATTTTTACATCAACAATTAGCAGATTACATAAGTGAATGGAGTCAAAATCACTCTAACAAAGGACTTTTTATCATCCTACTCTTTTCTTTTCTTTATGGAATTATACATGCAATAGGACCAGGACACAGAAAAACTGTAATTTTTTCTTTCTATCTAGCAAAAAAAACACATGTCCTAGAACCATTATGGGTGTCTTTTGTTTTAGCTTTTAGTCATGGTGGAATTGCTTTGCTACTAGCTTTCATATTCAAAGGAGTTGCAGGAGCCATGAGTGTTAATACAAATGATGCTTCAATATATTTAGAAGGCTTTTCTTTCATACTTCTTATAGCCCTATCTTTTTTTTCTATTTTACATGTAATCTTTGAACATATTCTAAAACATAATAACAATAAAAGAACATCAGAAAAGTTAAAATTAAGTGCGTTGCTTTTAAGTGGACTATACCCTTGCCCTGCAGCTCTTTTAGTTTTAGTACTCACTTTTGCACTAAACATTATTGGTTTAGGTGTGCTATCAATTCTTGCGATGTCTTTTGGTATGTGCATTCCAATAACTATATCAGGATATCTTGCATGGTTGGGTCGAAAAAGCCTATTCACAAAACTAAAAAACCAAAAGTTGGCTGGTTATATAAGCATAGCATTAGAGCTTTCAAGCTACTTATTTCTGTTTTGTTTCTCGCTTTATACAGCAATGCCCTTTATTTTGAGTTTGTGGAATAAACTCATTTAAAAAATATTAAACAATAACAACATTCACTTTATATTTTTGTTCAGTTTCGTTTGGAGAAGTAACTAATATTTCAAAACTAAAATTATGCATGCCTGCTTTAACTGGAATATAAAAAAGCGGAATATTAACACCTTCAAAAAAAAGAGCACATTTTGAGGAAGGATTATCAGGCACGCAAATAACAAAAAAGCCAGACAAATTAACACTAGGAGTCACCTTCAGTGTATATTCAAAGGAAGAAGAATTAAATTCTTCTTCCAGCTTCAATCCTCCAGAAAAACGCAAAGAAGCAAGCAAGGCATTATCATTTTTTGGGAGATACGATTTGCAAGAAAAAGCTAAAACCAGTAATAATAAAACACCAAATTTCTTTAACGCCATAAAAATTCAGGATAATATCCTTCTTTTATTTTCTTTTGCAATTCTTCTTGAACTATTGCCTTATCTTTTGGGTATGTTATACCAAACCAAGACTCTGTTGTTGTGTAATACTTAACACGACATTTGCCTTCTTTTATTGCCACACCTATACATTCAGGCAAAAGACATTCTTTTTTCTCACTATCAGCATATTTATGAATAAAGGAGCGAAATTGTTCTTCCAAAGTTTCAAACACACGCGGGGAGAATCCAAAAAAATTCATAGAAACGAGCTCTCTCCCTGTAAGTTCAATACGACCCTCTTCAGTTTCAGAAATTATTTTTCGTTCTTTTCCTAACTTTTCATAAAAAATTCTTGTATGTTCTGTGATGGAACGTAAATATCCATTGTCCACTTGACAAACACCTCGAGAAACAGATCCAGACTTACTCAGTGTTTTTTCCAAGATATATGGAACAAAAGCATACTCAACAGAATTATTATCAAGAGTTGAAAGATGGCTAGCTATACTTTTATAAGCATCCCTTCCATAATAGTCGTCTGCATTAATTACAGCAAATGGTTCTTTTATTCTTTCTTTTGCACAAAGAAGAGCATGTGTAGTTCCCCAAGGTTTTTTTCTTTCGCCCATCTTCTGCTTATCTTCTGATGTCAATAAGTCGTCAATTGATTGGAAAACGTATTCTGCATCAAAATTTCTTGCTATTCTATTAAAAACTCTCTCCCTAAAATCTGTCTCAATATCTTTTCGTATAACAAAAACAACCTTGCCAAAGCCACTTTTCATTGCATCATAAACAGCAAAATCTGTTAATATTTCATCATGAACCCCAACAGCATCAATCTGCTTAACTCCGCCATAACGACTGCCCATTCCCGCTGCAAGAACAACAAGTGTAGGTTCAACCATATCTTACCCCCTTATCTCCCCTCTTATTTTCCTATAATTAAAATATTAGAGCCAAACCATTTTTTACTAATAGGTGCCGTTAAATCTCTATATTCAAGGTTATTCAAAATATATTGCACCCTGTTAGCCAAAGAAACATCATTTTTACGAAAAGCAACACAATAACTTTCCAAAGACAACACCTCGTCAAGACACTTATAAGGTTTTTTCTCTTTTTCTATTAAGTTATTAATTACAAGTACGTCTTCAATAATTCCATCCACATTTCCAGAATCAAGCTCTTTTATACAAAATCTAAAACTTTTATGATACGAATCTCTTATTGCTATAAATTTTAACCGTCGCATTTCTTCCAATGCTTTAACTGTAGCAGAACCTGTCTGCATTGCTAAGGTTTTGTTATCCAAATCATTAACTGAGTTTATGTTAGAATAATTTTGAACACCAATAACATAGCAAGTTCTTATGTATGGCTTTGTCAATCTTAAATCTGCTGTTGTTCCTTGAGAAACAGGGTAGGCACTCCATATGCAGTCAATCTCTCCATGCTTTAAAAGTTCTTCCTTGTTTGTCCAGTTAATCACCTTAAAATCTGCCATAACTTTCATTTCATTGCAAACAAGACGAGCCATATCAATGTCAAAGCCTTCAAGAAAATCCGTCTCTTTGTTTCTATTAGTGAAAGGTGGCAAATCATCTCGAATACCTATAGTCATAATTTTTTTTACTTGTACTTTTGCAAGACTTATGTCCCTAAATGCTCTATATTTTCTTACAGCATGAGGTTTACAAGAAAGAATAAACAAGCATACCAACAAAAAACTAAGATATTTTCTCACTTCAGCTTACCTTCCAAACAAATAGATATCTCCACCAAACCATTTTTTTGAAAACTCCAATACTTTTCCTTCATATTCCAGCTCTAGCATAATTTTATTCACAACATCACGCAGTAACTTATCATTTTTTCTAAATGCATAAACATACTTTTCACTAGTAAGAGCGTCATCAAGTACTCTATAATCTGAAGCACCTTTTTCCATAAGACTATTAATAATTAGAAGATCTATGAATACTGCATCCACTGCATGCAATTTTAAATCATCTAAAGCGACAAGAAAAGAAGGATAAGAAACAGTTTTTTTAAAATCTGCATTAATACTTGGATTTTCTTCAAAAAATCTTGAAATATTACTACTGTGTAAATAACCAATTTTTTTATTCTCCAAGTCATTTAAGTCATAAATATTTGAATTATTTCTTACAACAACAACCTGAGCATTGTATAGAGTTGGCATCGTCAAAGCATAGGCAAGTTGTCTCGACTTTGAAAAAGTAAAAGCAGAAGCAATACAATCTATTTCACCTTTTTCAAGAGCTTCCGTTTTTTTAGCCCAGTTAATAACCTTAAATTCAACATCGATATCCAGCCTTTCAGCCACTTCATTAAAAATATCAACATCAAAACCCACGGCTTTACCATTTGAATCTACAAAAGCACAAGGTGGGGCATAATCCATAATACCCACCACCAAAGCACCTTTTACAATAACTTTTGCAAGTGAGGTGTCGTCATATTCACTATACGTTCTTGCTGTTTCATTATTTCTAAACTTATAACACGAAACAAACAATGAAAAAAGAACAAAAGCAAAAAGAACTCTTTTCATATCAAAAACACCTCACAATCATTTTTTAAGAAAAAAGAGACGCTATTTCTTTTTTATATATGTCTTCTATTTTATACCTCATGATATCTTGTTTTGCAGAAAGTTCAACACCAACCTTAAACTCGTTAGCCAGAAGGCAAATCTTATTAATGCGTTCATATAGCTTAAAGCCATTATGATGAGAAACAAGTTCTGCAACAATCTTTTCATACATCTTTTTGATTTCTTCTTTTTTTATAAGTTCTTGAGGAGTTTCTTCTTTCATATTATTAGCTTTTGCATAGCTAAGTAGTGAATCTCCATCCACAACAATCAAGGCAGCAAGGTAACGCTGATCTTGCCCTAAAACAACTGCTAGGCTAATCAATGGTGATTGTTGCAACTTCATCTCTATAGGTGCAGGTTCAATATTCTCTCCACCTCTAAGTACAATTGTGTTCTTTTGCCTACCACGTATAACAAGCTCCCCTGTTATAGTTCGCAATGCTAAATCTCCAGTATTAAGCCATCCATCTTTTAATGCTTCAGCAGTTTTTTCAGGGTTGTTGTAATAGCCACTCATTATGCTATCCCCTTTTATATGAAGCACACCTTTTTTACCAACAGGCAATTCTTCCCCATTCTCCCCTATAATTTTAGCTTGCAAACAATCAATAGGTTCACCTATTGTTCCAAAAATAGGATGCGGGATATGTCTAACAGAGACAACAGGAGCTGCTTCTGTAATTCCATAACCTTCCACAATATTGACACCAACAGCCCAAAAGAATTCATCAACATTTGGAGGTAATGCTCCTCCACCAGAAACTCCAGCCAAAAACTTAGTTCCAAGCTTCGCTCTTATCTTTCTAAAAATCAAAATATTACCAAGAAGGTGTAGCGGAAACAAAACTATAGCAGGAATAATAGAAAGAATAGGATACAATATCTGTGTTGCACGGTTATAATGAACTCTTTTCCCTGTAACATTTCTCCATAACCTACTCCATGCAATGCCAACTGCCAAAAAGAAATTAAATAAGAAGAGTGTAATTCCGCCTGTTTTTCGCATTTTCTTGCATACACCATCGTACACTGCCTCCCAAATGCGAGGAACTGAAGGCATAATTGTAGGATTAGCATCAGCCATATCTTGCAAAATTACAGAACCAATTGGTTTTGAATAAAAAATGCAAGCTGAAGAAGCCATTATAATATACTCACATTCACGTTCAAAAGAATGCCAAACAGGAAGAACAGACATGGCTAATTGCCCAGCAGTTATCGGAATCCTCGTCATTAAATCTGGAATTTGAGCTAAAAAGTTTTTGTGTGTTAAAACAACACCTTTAGGTTGCCCTGTAGTTCCTGATGTGAAAATTATAGTTGCAGTGTCATCTGGTTCCACTTTTTCTATAGCTTTTAGAACTTCTATGTTTCCCTTTGCTTTTCCTTTTTCCAATATCTCTTGATAGGTAAAGAAAGTTATTTTTTCAGCTTCTTTAGAAAAATCTTTCTTCACTTCATCAAAATCTATTTCATCAATAGAAATAATCTTCCTTAATGTAGGCATTTTATCGATGTTTTTTAACACCTTTATGACTTGCTTTGTATTTTCCAAAATAGCTGTGTGACACTCGGTAAAAGAAAGAATATAAGAAATATCTTGTTCCGTAGCGTCACAACCACGAGGAACATCAATAGCTCCTATACTACTTAATGCCATACTCAGATGAAACCACTCCTTGCAATTATCAGCAATTAAGCCTACCTTATCTCCCTTTTTACATCCAATTTCTAAAAGGCCTGTAGCAACATTCATTATAATATTTTGCATTTCAGAATATGAAATCATTTTTATTTCTTTATTGCTATCTCTATATGCCTGTGCAGGAGCATCAGGAGTTGCTTCAGCAACTCTTTTTAATAATAATGGTAATGTTTTATCTCTCATAATGCCCTTGATACTAACACAAAATAAACCTTTTGAAAATAGTTGAGTCAAGTAGTAAAAATGTCAAGTAAAAAAAATTACTAAAAAATAATATACAAATTGAAATATAACTAAAATCATGAGTCTTTTAAATTTCTAAATTATATTATAGAATGTGTACAATCGATAAGATTAAAAGGGGGGTTGATATGGAAATAAAAAAAATACTCTCTAGTAAATTAAAGTGCATGAGTGGCACAGCAAGAGATCTTATCAATATGGGAATGTGGTTCCTGTATGAAGTTGATGATGCTAGATTCCCTGATGTTGCATATTTTCTTTCGGCAGAAAGAGATTATTATTTCTTAGCTTCTGATGGGAAAATAATGGAATCTTTGCCAAATTATCCTAAAGAATTAGAATGTAAAGTTCGCATTTTATTTGATGATATTCCCTTTCCAGAATCTATAGACAACTTTCAACCTGCATGGGCTTAAAATCAGAAAAAACCAAAAAGAAGGCTTTGATAACAAGACTATTTATAAATCATCAGAACTAAAAGAACTATTCAAAAAAACAATTACGACAACATACTTTTATTTGTAAATGGACATGGCAATTATAATTTAATTGACGCTTATAAATATGTTAGCTATTGTGTTATTGAATTTTGCCATTATCAAAAAGTTACAAATCTTTTGATTAGAAAGGCATATGAGAATATTATCTACAAAGGAATGCAAACATTAAAAGACAAGACAATTTCTGACACTAAAAAGAAATTCATTAATAGTCAAATAAGATCCTTAAAAAGAAAATTATTGCCATATGATCATCCATAAGAACCATGGATACTAAATGTAATAGAAGCAATGAATATATACTTATAGAATAAAACAACTGGTAAAAATCCTAATGACAATCATCGCTTAAAACTACTTTAGCAGTATTGAATAGTTAGCTTTAGTTAAGATTTACTTAACTCAAAAGATGCATAAAAATGTTAGGACACTCCCATTTTTTCTTTTGAGGAATAATTTTTCTAATTTGATCTTTTTTATTGTATATTAGAAAAATATAAAAAAAGCACAGAAGCCATAACAGCCCCTGTGCTTTTAAGCTTAATTCAAGCCTTATTTTGCAAACCTCTCGCCAAAAGCCTTGCACTTTGCAATGCCTTCGTCATCTGGTTTATCATAGATGATGAGACCTTCACCTTCAAAAACATTAGCTCCAACACCTTTTGCTCTTTCTTCCCAAGTTTTCATCCATTCACCATCAGCCCATTCATAAGAACCAAAAAGAGCAATATTCTTGCCATTAAGTTCTCCTTCAATTGAACTATAAAATGGTTCAAATTCATCTGGCTCAAGCTCTTCACTTCCCATAGCAGGGCAACCAAATGCAATTTTGTCATAGTTAGAAAGAGATGCTTTATCAAACTCTCCAACTGTAAATAACGAAGCATCTGCCCCACCTGCCTTTAATCCTTCAAGAATTGCCTCTGCCATAGCCTGAGTGTTTCCTGTACCACTCCAATAAACAATAGCGACCTTTGCCATAATTCCTCCTAATCAAAGAATTTAACTCTTCTCTAAATATAGTTTAAGCACTCAATAAGTTATAAAAACTTATTTTTACTCCATTCATAAAATGATTTCTACACTCATCATACATTTTAAAAGTCTCAATAGCTTTTTCTGGGTTTGTATACACTTTCCAATATCCCGAAAATAAATAATCTCTTCCTTTTTTGGTATAATACTGCAAAACATCTTCAGGTGGATATCCCAAAAAAAGTCCTACTTCATGTGGAAAACAATTTATATTTTGTTGTTGTAATTCCTTACAACCAAATTGACTAAATTTCTCAAAAAGCACTAGTTTTAAGTCTTCAAAACTAAAACCATCTTTATAACCAAAAAATTCATAGGCTTTTTTTATCTCAACTTCACAGAATAGCTCTTTAGTTTTTTGCTCTGAAAATACTAATAAATGTGCTTTTTTGTTTAATTCATACAAAAAATGGATACAAAAACCTTGAACTCTCAAAGATTCTATTTCATTCTGACTTTTGTTATATATTTCAATAGGTATAGAAAATAAACTAGCTGGTTTTTTACCAAGCAAGCATGGGGCACAATAGAAATGCAAATAATCCATTATGTTAAGAAAAGATAACATGTTTGGTATAGAAACATAAACTAAATAAAATGTCAATATAGGGTAATTTTTGATGCATGGATTCTGCATTATAAAGAATGTGGAATCCATGCACTCATGCCAAAAAATCATAGCTTTTTAATAAGAAAAATGATACATTATGGATTGTAAAAAAAATGATATCTTTGCAATTCAACGTAAGTAATTACCTTATTTTCTCTTATAAATTCATCTCCATGGGCATTCCAAAAATTCCCCAAAATAAAAGGTGTACATTAAGAAATGTGAGAATAGTACATTAGCTAGTGTTATGGTAGTACATTAGCTAATGTACTGCCCCCAAATCGAGCGACTTGGGGATCGCAAATCGCTCGATTTCGACATCGCAACTCGAGCGGTTTGCATATGCTAAGCCGAACGACTTACATATGCAAGACTGTTAAGTTTTGATATAGCAGACTGCACATGTTGTGGTAGCAAGTGCCCCCACATTCCAAATAAACTTCCTATCATATCCACTCCGAAAGAAGTGGATATGACGCAATCATAAACATAACCGCATTTCAAAAAACTTTCTTATTTTTGATGTGACTCAAATATACAATTATCAAATACTATCGCACAGAACAAGCTAAACGCAAACCTGTGTCATCAAACTGATATTTTGACTCCTCAACATCACTCAAACACACAGTAAGACAATCTGAACTATAAAACCAGCTAGCACCTCGTTTAATTCTTCCATCACTATTTGGGTTTCCAAGTGGATTTACAACAATACCTTCTTTTTTGTATAAATCATCATGAGCTTTAACATCTTCATCATCACCATCAAAAACCCACTCCCAAACATTACCTGACATATCATAAAGTCCAAAATAATTTGGTGCTTTTTTTGCAACCTCAGCTGTTGCATCGATTAATGGCTCTTGTGGTAAATATGATTTATCTCCACAAAACCATTCTCCAAAAACACCAACACGGGCTACTTCATCTCTAAGTTCTTGCCATTTTGGATAGTCATTTAATTCTACCTTTACTCCATCAACTACAACACCATTAAAACCTACTGGTTTTTTCGCTCCTGATGCACTATTTGCTAAAGTTAAATATATCCCCTCTCCATAACTTTCTGCATTTTGCTTATGTTCTGGCTTAGAACCATCTCCTTGATATCTTGCAGCGAATTCCCATTCAGCTTCTGTAGGCAAACGGAAACCTGTTTTTTCAATATCTGCAAATGCTTCATCACATTGTGTAGTTTCTTTTGCATTTTTTAGTATTTTAGAATGATCATTTTTATCTCTATACACGCAAAAAGCCTCTCCTTGAGTTTTTTGTGTGTGAGCATTACACCAAATAATGCAATCTCGCCAGCTCACTTTTGTTACAGGATGGTTTTTGTATTCTGTTGGAGCTCCTCCATAAGTGCCAATACTTCCTTCTTTTCCTTCATTTTCAAAATCATAACCATTCTTTTTTGCCCATGTATAAGTTTCATACCAGAGTTCATAAGTAACTATATTTTTTGCCATTGCATAATCACTCAATTTCACTGTTCTACCCTCAACAAAACACCCATACCACTCAGGCTTTAGTGCTGGCATTTCGCAAGAAGGTTTTTTGCCCACGATGTTCTTACCATTTAAACTAATAAAAACAAATCCTTCTGGAACATCCTTCCTCTCTTCTTCTGGAATAATCTTATTATCATTTCCACTATTTTGCGGACTTTTACACGCAAACACAAATAAAAGACTTAAAACTATAAGCAAAATCTTTTTCATATAAAGCCTCCTAAACACCGTGTACACTAACACGTCTCACTATATTCGGCAAATAAGATTAAATAGGAAAATCATTTTATTGACTTTTTTGTATATTAAGAGTAAATTTGAAAAATAGGAATTATTGTTGAGTATAGGAGCTTTGCTCCTTATTTTGTTTTAGTGAGTTGGAGGAATTAGGATGAGTAAGATTGCGGAAAGGTTAGCAAAACATGTTGCAGATTTTGGTGTTATGTATGTTAAATTGCACAATTATCATTGGCATGTCTGTGGAGTAGAATTCAAAGTTGCACATGAGATGACTGAGGCTTATTATGAAGAGGTTACTGACGCTTATGATAAAGTGGCAGAAAGGTTGTTGCAACTTGGAGAAGTAGCTCCTGCTAGTATGAAAGAGTATTTAGCTATTGCAGGGATAAAAGAAGAAACAAATCATTCATTCTGCATAGGTGAAGTATCAAAAGCAATAAAAGCAGATTTTGAATATATATTAAAAGAGTTGCACGAAACACAAAAACTTGCAAGCGAAAGTGGAGATTGCACCACAGACGGAATTGTATCTGGCATAATAGAAAGCTTTGAAAAACATGTTTGGATGCTTTCTGCAATGTTGAAAAAATAGTTTTATAAAACCAAGACTCCTTTATGATAGCTTTTATAAAGGAGTCTTTATGATCATCATGTTTCCAAATTCCATATTAACAAATCAATCTTCTTTTCTTCAGTTGGCTTCGGCTAATGAAGTCATTGATGTTTATATTTCAAAAATAAAACTTTCTAATATAGATTTTTCTAAGAAACAGTTTACTGCGTGTTTTTTTTCTAATATTGAATTTGTTGATTGCACTTTTGATTTTGCTAACTTTAGAATGACTATTTTTGAGAATTGCAAGTTTCACTCTGTGTCTTTTAAACACAGCAATATTCAGTTTTCTTCATTTGCATATTCTCATTTTGAATGCTGTAACTTTCAAGATTCAGAAATAATTAACGTCAATTTTAGTGGTATTGTTGCAGAAAACATGATATTTGACAATTCAGACTTATCATCTTCTTATTTTGTTGGTGCAAATATCAAAAAAGTTAATTTTGAAAACTGTGATCTCACAGCTTCTATTTTTATAAAATCAAAGGTTACTGAAGCCTCTTTTAAGCAATCAAACAAAAATTATGCTATTTTTGATGATGGCTGTAAACTATGATGAATAAGTTTTTATCTCTTGCCAATACACAACTAACATAAAACCTAATCCTTAATTTAATCTTAAAAATACAGCCATTCTAGTTAAACCCATTAGCACGAGACATATTCAAATTTATAACCTAGTTTTTAACTATATTTCCATGTTATCATAAAAAGCTAAATCTTAAAAAGCACAAGGCAAAGAATATGGCAAAACACAACGTTGAAAATAGCATACCAAAAGAAAGTTTTATGCAACCTCAAGCACAAGCTGGTGATGAAAAGGATGCACCATTACGTCCTCATTTATTAAAAGAGTTTCAAGGGCAACAAAAAATAAAAGAAAATCTATCAATTTTTATAAAAGCAGCAAAAGAAAGAGACGAAAGCCTTGACCACGTTTTTTTAATAGGACCTCCTGGTCTTGGAAAGACTACTCTAGCGCAGATCGTTGCAAATGAGCTTGGTGTTGAATTTAAAGTTACAGGTGCTCCTGCATTAGAAAAACCTAAAGATCTTGCAGGAATTCTTACAACACTCACTCCACGTTCTGTTTTTTTTATTGATGAAATTCATAGACTAAAGCCAGCTATAGAAGAAATGTTATATATTGCAATGGAAGACTATGAGCTTGATTGGGTTGTAGGTCAAGGGCCTGGTGCTCGAACTGTAAGGATACCACTTCCATCTTTCACTCTTGCAGGTGCAACAACCAGAGCAGGTATGGTTTCAAGTCCACTAATTAGTCGATTTGGTATTGTCCAGCGTTTTGAATTTTATACCTTTGAAGAACTTTCTTCCATTATAATACGTTCTAGCAAAATACTAAACATTAAAATAAGAGAAGACGCAGCCTACAAGCTTGCGAGTTGTGCAAGAGGAACTCCACGAATTGCAAATCGACTCTTAAAAAGAATGAGAGATTTTGCTCAAGTTGCAGGAAAAGACACAATAGATAGTCAAACAATTGAAACAGGCTTAAAACAACTAAACATAGATAATCTGGGTCTTGAAAACTACGATAGGCAAATATTAAAAACGATAATAGAAAACTATTCAGGTGGTCCTGTTGGAGCTGAAACGTTGGCAATTTCTATAGGAGAATCTCAAGATACCCTCGAAGACTACTACGAACCATATTTAATTCAAGCAGGACTTTTGCAAAGAACACCAAGAGGAAGAATTGTAACCGAGAAAGCCTACAAAATATTGAATCTAACTCCACCAACTCTCACAAAAGAAACAAACATGAACTTGTTTTGATAAAAAAAGGTCT
>CAUUAF010000030.1:0-17073 GCA_963543085.1 uncultured Treponema sp.
AATGCTCTATTGTTTTAATTCGTAGTTCATACAAGACCGAAAAGGCTGCTATGTGTGAAGCTCCTAACGCCAGCATTGTGAATATGATATTTGCAACAATCAAAACACACGTCCAAATGACAAGCTCAAAAATTAAACTATTGTTTGGGCTTTTGTCTATTAGCGAAGACAAAATATTTTGCATTAAAATATAAGGAGATAGCTTACAAAGAGAAGCTAAAACAGAAAAAAAACAAGCAAAGACAATCTTAGCTTTGTGCTTTTTTGTTCTATTTAGAATGAATGCAATATTAGAAGTCTTTTTTTCTTTTTTATTAGGTTTATCTTTATAATGTGTATCCATAAAGAATCCACCTCCTTTAAAGTAAGGTTAAACATTATTAACATTAATCGCATACTATATATTTTTTTTTAATTAATCAATATAGTAATGCAAGGAATTTTAGCATTATAAAGATTGAAAAAGTTTTTCAAGACAAACTTCCAATTTAAGAAAATTCATTGAAATGCGGCTGCATTCACAACCGCACACTATCAAACACTAAAGGCTTCGTGATGTAAGAGAATTTACTGTATGGCAACAGCATTCGGTATTGCACTGTGTCATGGGCTATCGCTCCTGCAATGAGAGGAAATTTCTGGAATCTTCTATTCTCTCTCTTTAATCTCTTTCAGTACATCCATTTTTAATACTTTTATTTTTTCTGTTAGAGAAACCTTGTATATATGAGGATTGAGAAGTCTTTTTGAGGTTGCATCAAGAGAGTCTAATTCAGTCATTGTAAACCTCTTAATTTCTTTTAGTGTAGGCTCAGTTTCTACAATTAAGCCATCTTTTATATATTCTTTTAGTAGAGGCTTCACTTCACTTGAACTAAAACTAAAAAATTGCCATTCATTATCTGGATGATAAAATGTATACGATTTACCTCTTTCAATTGTTTCGTCTTTTAAACTAATAACATCAGCTTTCATGCTTCCATCTTTATTATAAAGTCTCCACACTTGCTTTATTCCAGGTGTTGTAATTTTTGCAGGATTATTTGATATTTTCATCACAGCTTTCCAATCATCCCCTTTCTTTTTATGAGCTGACATCTTATACACACCTGTAAAGCTCGCTTCATCTCCACCTGTCACTAAGTGAGTACCAACTCCCCAGCTGTCTATCGGAGCATTATTCAAAACTAAAGACTCAATAATCTGTTCTGTAAGCTCATTAGAAACTGATATAAAAGCTTTGTTAAGACCTTCATCATCAAGCCTTTTTCTCACATATTGGCTTAAATAATAAATGTCCCCTGAATCAAGACGTACCCCAAAGTTAAACCCTTTTTCTTGCAATTCTTTTCCTACTTTAATAGCACTTTCAATTCCAGATTTTATTGTATCATAAGTGTCCAGAAGGAATACTGAAGAGTTGGGATACAAGGCAGCATAAGCTCTAAAAGCTTGAACTTCATTCTCGAAAGACATAACCCAAGAATGTGCCATTGTTCCAAGACATGGAATTCCATATTCTTTGCCTGCTAAAATATTGCTAGTACCATAAGCTCCACCAATAAAGGCAGCACGAGAGGCACTCATAGCACCATCAACTCCTTGAGCACGTCTAAGACCAAATTCCATGATATTACCTTTGTTTGAGCTCAAAAAAATCCTTGCCGTCTTTGTTGCAATTAAGCTTTGAAAATTAATTGTGTTTAAGATTACTCCTTCAAGAATTAATGCTTCTATTATGTTAGCTTCTATACGAATAATTGGCTCATTTGGAAAGATAAGAGAACCTTCTTGCATAGCAAAAAGAGAACCAGAAAATTTAAAGGAAGAAAGATAAGACAAAAATCCTTCTTCAAAAAGATTTAAATCTCTTAAAAAAGCTATATCGTCATCCTCAAAATGAAAGTCTTTTACTGTGTTAATAAGTGGCCAAAGTCCTGCAAAAATAGAATAACCTCCATTGAATGGGTGTCGCCTAAAAAACATATCAAAAGACGCAAACATTTCTTTCTTTTCTTTCCAAAAACCTTGAGCCATCGTTAGCTCATAAAAATCTGAAAAAAGTGCATTAGTTATTCTTTGCATAGTATCTCCTTTTGCCATTTAATATTTTCTATAGTCCAACTTGTATTGTCTTCTAAACACACATCAGCAAAATACCAACTCTTAGAAGATAGCACTTCAAATGTCTTTAGTCTTGATTTTTTTTTTAAGTGTGGAATCTCAGCTATAAGATGTGGTGCTTCTTTTCCTGCATGTCCCAACATAAAGCCCTCCAATTTTTGCTTATTAAAAGTCCCTTTTGTTACATCAACATTGCAAAGGCGCACAATGTAACCCTTAATTGCAATAGGAGGATAGATGATAACTTTTTCAAAATTACTATTTGTCTTAAATATTGGAAAAATACGCCTGAATGGTTGTTTAATCAAAGTCTGAAAAAGACATTGTTCCTCTAACATACAAGCCATAAGATTATCTGGTAAAAATAAAACTCTCATATTCATAAAAAACTAGCCTAGAAACAAAAATGTAACTAGGCTAGATTAAAAAAAATTAATCTTTTAGATGAGACGTAAACCAATCACAAATCTCTCGCAATCTTCTAATTCTATGTTTAGGTTTACCAGAGCGAGATAAGTCATGGTTCTCTCCATGAAAAAGCACTAGTTTCGCTTCACAACCATGATATTTTAATGCTGTAAACATTTGGAAAGCACAAGCTTCAAAACAACGATAGTCTTCATCACCTTGAATAAATAAGGTTGGTGTTTTGCATTTATCAGCATATTTCAATGGGCTTCTATCCCACATAAACTCAACATTCTTCCAAGGAGTTGCTCCTGCATTTTGATCAGAATTGAAGTAATAACCAATATCTGTAATTCCAAATTTAGAAATCCAGTTTGCAATAGAACGCTGAGAACATGCAGCCTTAAACCTATCTGTGTGTCCTATAATCCAGTTGGTCATAAAACCACCATAAGAACCACCTAAAACACCAACTTTATTAACATCTATTTCTTGATATCTTTTTAAAACTTCGTCAGTTAGTGCCATAAGGTCACTATAATCTATTGTACCATATTTTCCACGTATATCTGCAAAAGCCCTGCCCATTCCATCAGCACCACGTGGATTTGTATAGAACACAAAAAAGCCTTGATTTGCAAGAAATTGCATTTCATGATGAAAAACAGAACCAAAAACTGTTTTAGGTCCTCCATGTATAGAAAGAAGTGCTGGATATTTTTTTCCTTTTTCAAAATTAATAGGTTTTACAACAAATCCATGCAAATCTATTCCATCATTTTTAAACCAGAACTCTTCTGGCACACTTTTATTAAGACTATCTCCATAAGAATTATGAGAGGTGAGCTTTTCTTCTTCTTTTGAAGATTCTTTAATGTATATTTCTTGTAAATCTTGTCCTCTTAATGCCACAAAAGCTATTTTTCCATCTTTTACATCAAAGCAATCTACAGAGCCTTTTTTTGAAATCACACGCTCAATTTTTCCTGTAATATCTATAGTGTTGAGGTATGAAGAATCATCTTCTGTGGTAATAAAATAATATTTATCTCCTGAAACAAAAGACTGTTTTCCACTTCCTAATCTCACATCTGTTCCAACTGAATTCCATAAGCTCTTATCATAGTCCACTGGGCTTATCATTTTAGGTGATGATGAAAGATTATTTCGTTCCACAACATAAATATCTGCATCTTGGTTTATTCCATATTTTTTTCCATCTGAACCTGTAAATAAAATATGAGAACCAAAAAACTGAATATCGCCATACATAAAGGAGGCATCTTTATTTATCTCTGTAGTTTTTTTGTCTTTTATGCTATAAAGCATGAGTTGATTATATATTGGAGCCTTATCTTTGTATGTTGACTTACTGAATAAGATCTCTCCTTTTTCTCTATCTATTTGAAAATCTCCTACAGCAGTGAATTCATCTGTTAAAGACTCTCCCATCATATTCTTGACATCATAAAGATATAGCCTACTTCTTTTTCTTGAAATGAAGCCACCACCGTTTGTCCAAAAAGGAATCTCTTCAAATGTTTCATAGTCTTTTTCTTCCTTTTCAGCTTCTTCTGCTTCTTCTTTTCCATGTGCTTGAGTTTTATCTTTTTCCCAATACAAAAGAGCCACTGCCTTATCATCATTTAAAAATTCCAATTTTTGTAAAGGATATGGAAACTCATATAGTTTAACAGCCTCTCCTCCATGAACTGGAAGACCATAAACAAATGTCTTTTTTGCATTCTTTTCTTCTTTTTCATCTTTTTCTCTTCTCGTTGAAAACAAAATGTATCCATTGTGAAAGCCATAAAAAGATTCAACATCATAAGAAGAATAGACTTGAGATCTTTTTGTTTCAAAATCAAAAGTAAAAAGAGCATTTTTATATCTATTTTCTTTTAGATCAACTTTTGAAACCACATAAGCTAAGCGACAGCCACAGTCCGAAAAACGTAAGCTATTCAAAAAATTATAATGTACAAAATCATCAATAAGAATTGTCTTTTTTTCATTACCAGCCATTAACACACCCCCAAACAATAAGAAAAATGTCAGCTTTGAATATACAAGTATTAAAGTTTTTATGCAAGATATTAGTGTTTTTGTTAAAATATCACTCATTTTCCCACACAGAAGCTAGAAAAGATTGTTTTTAATATGTCATCACTTCTAACCTCTCCAGTAATCTCTCCTAATGAGTTCAATACATCCTGTAAGTTTTGCATTATAATATCAAGATAATTAAAGTGTTGATTTTCTTTAATAAGCATTAAATGCTCTAAAGCTCTGCTGAGTAGATCTTTTTGCCTTGTAGATATAATAGCAATATTTTCCCCTTTATTCACATCATCTTGTACTAGCTTATTATAGGCTTTTTCAATTAGCTCATTTACACCTAGTTTAGTTTTACTACTCACACTCACAACATCAGTGATTTTTAATTTCTCCAATGTTTCATAAGTTTCTTGCAAAGGAGATATAAGATCAGCCTTTGTTAAAACTACAATACAAGGTTTTGTTAAACTAGAAAAAAAATCTATATCTTCATCTTTGAGTTTTCCATCAATTAAATATAAAATAAGACTAGATTCTTCTATAATCTTAAAAGAACGTGTCAATCCTATTTTCTCTACCACATCTTTCGTATGCCTAATGCCTGCAGTGTCATAAAGGGTTATAGGAACACCATTAAAGTTCAAATTGCTATCAATATAGTCTCTTGTAGTTCCTTCAATCTCAGAAACAATGGAACGCTCCTCGTTTAGGAGCACATTAAAAAGCGAAGACTTTCCTGCGTTGGCTCTTCCCGCTATTACAACTTTAGCACCTTCAATAAAAAGCTTATCAACTTTCCATCTTTGCAATAAATCATCAATTTTTGATATAGCATTATCCAGTTTTTCAAGAAAAACTACATCTTCAAATTCAATTTCATCTTCAGGATATTCTAAAGCTACATCAACAAAAGCAAGAAGAGACAAAACTTCATTTTTGATTTTTTCTATTTCAGAAAAAAGCTTGTTTGAAAGAGTGTTTAATGCAAGATTTGCTTCATGTTCTGTTTTACTCTCTGTTAATTGTTTTATGGCTTCAGCTTGAGTGAGGTTGATTTTTCCATTTATGAAGGCACGAAAAGAAAACTCTCCTCTCTCAGCTTCTCTAAAGCCAGAGCGAAGCAAAAGATTATATATTGAAAGTGTAACATATACACCACCATGGCATGAAATTTCAACTATATCTTCACCTGTAAAACTCTTAGGAGCTTTATACACAGCAACAAGGACTTGATCTAGTTTTTTATTTCCATCAAGAATCCATCCTACATAAGTTTCATTTCCTTTTGAATTACGTAAAGCATCTGGTTTAGAAAAAACTTTTGCAACAATATTTACACAATCTTTTCCACTAGCTCTAAGAAGAGAAATTGCCTGAGGTGTTAAAGACGTAGTTATAGCCAAAATTGAATCTTCAAATGAATATTCTTTCATAATTTAAAAGCTTCCAGTTTAGTTATTGATATTTTAGTTATTAACATTCAAATAATCTAATTGGTTTTTAATTTTTTCAAGAGTTCTATAGCAAAAGGATGTGGAGTAAGCCCTTTTTCTTTTAGTAAGTTTTCTCCTTTTTCTAGTAAAAGGCACATAATCTCATCTATGCTAGATTTACCAACTAGACATTGAATATCCTCAACTCCCTTTCTGCCCAATTCTATTTTATCAGCAATGTATAGAATTTTGCCCAACTCATCTAAATTAGGATGAGTCAAAGTGTGATACCTTATTGCATCTAGTAAAGAGCGATTCTTTATTCCAAATTGCCTTTGCAAAATTATACTAGCAGTTTTTCCATGCACTAGTCTTAAATTATCTTTTTCAGTTTCATCAAGACATTCACCTGCCTCTTTTATTGTTGCCTCTTGCCAAAGATCAGATTCTTCTTTAGTGATGTCATGTGCAATGCCTGCCAAATATGCAAGGCGAGGAAAAACTAAAAGATTAGGATAGGATGAAGCTAATCTTTCTGCCATTTCAGCTACCCTAACAGAATGCAAAAACCTTTTTTCTGAAAGATGTGTTTTTGCATAAGAATAGATTTCTTCTATTAATATATTGATGTTTTCAAGTGCAAGAGTATAAAGACCATTTTCTTCAATATATGAAGCGACTTCTTTATGAACTAGGCTCTTCCATTCTTCACCTCTTTTAATTCTGTTTCTAATCATTGTGGAAGAAATTGGCATAACTGGATTTGGTAATAGTTTATATGGAACTTTAGTGTTTTTTATTTTTGCATCACCTCTTTTTGCCACAATAAAATTGCAAAGCCTAGCTAGTTCTTCATAATTTTTCCATCTTTCTATACTTAGTAAACTATCACTTCCAATAATAAGACCAAGCTTTTCTTGAGGTTTTAATTTTTCGTTACAAATATGTTTTACTGTGTCAATGGTAAAAGAAGGCTTTTGTCTAAGCACTTCAAAAGGAAGTACTTCAAATCTTGCCTCTTGTTTTACTACAAGGTTTACCATGTTTAGGCGATCAATAGGAGAAACTTCAAAACTAAATAGATCATGCAACTTAAATGGAGAAATAAATGTTGGAACAAAAATAACTTTGTCATATTCAGCTAAAACATCTTGAGCTAATTTTATATGTCCTAAATGTATTGGGTTAAAAGAGCCACCAAACATAGCAATTTTCATCTTTTAGTTCGCCTCTTTCTTGAAAGGCTTATAGTAGCCCCAAAATCATCTCGTACTTCATAAGTAATGTCTTCCAATTCCTGCATCATAAAGTTAGAAGAATCTTCTTCCACTTCTATTTTTTTAGATTTATTAAAAAGATTAATCAATTCTTTTTTAACTTCATCCATTCCCCAGTCATTAAAAACTGAAATACCCACAACCTTGCACTTTCCTTCCATTGCTTTTTTTAATTCAATAAGATGTTCTTCAGTTTCGGGCAAATCCAATTTAGTTGCAATTATAATATGATCCTTTTTAACTAATTCTTCTGAAAAACTTTTTAACTCTTTGCAAAGAGTCTCGTATGCTGTTAGATAATTTTCATCTGAAAGGTCAATCAAAAAAGCAATAGCTACAGTTCTCGAAATATGCTTTAAAAACCTCAAGCCTAGCCCCACGCCTTCTCCAGCACCTTCTAAAAGACCAGGTATATCAAGTAAGACAATATCCCCCTCATTATCGAGACGAAGCACACCGAGATTTGGAAACTTTGTTGTGAAAGGATAATCTGCAACTTTTGCTCTGGCATTAGTAAAATAGTTCAATAATGAAGATTTTCCTGCATTAGGATGCCCTACAAAACCTATGTCTGCCACTATATTTAACTCCACAATAACCTCTTTTTCTTCACCCTCTTGCCCTTTTAATGCAACACGAGGAGCTTGTGAAATAGGTCCCTTAAAATGGCAATTCCCCCAGCCTCCATTACCTCCCTTTAGAAAGACTAACTCTCCCTCTTCCATATCTTTAAAATCGTGCAAAACATCACCTGTATTCGCATCTTTTATAATGCAACCAGGTGGAATTGGGATAATTACATCATCTCCTTTTCTTCCAAAACGCTTTTTGCCCATGCCCTCTTGTCCATTATGAGCCTTATACACTGTCTTATTTCTTAAATGAGTGAGAGTTCTCATGTTTTGCTTAATTTGAAAAATAACATCTCCACCACGTCCACCGTCCCCACCTGCAGGGCCTCCATTAGGCACATATTTTTCACGCCTAAAAGCCACACAACCGTTGCCACCTTTTCCCGAGGAAACTCTAATTTTTGCTTCATCCGCAAATTTAATCATAAATAAAAACCTTTTTTAGAATTGTAATCTTCCTGCAAGGCTTCGAGTAAGTGTTTGCCTATCCACATATTCTAAATCCCCACCTACAGGAAGCCCAAAAGCCAAACGTGTCATCTTAATATCATAATCTTTAAGCAAAGATTGAATATACAATGCTGTTGTATCCCCTTCAAGTGTTGGGTTTGTTGCTAGTATAACTTCCCTTATGTCATCTTTTTTCACTCTTTCTACTAAGGAGTCTATATTCAACTTTTCAGGCCCTACCCCATTTAGAGGGGCAATAACTCCACCTAAAACATGAAACAAACCAGTATATTCAGGCACAGAAAGAAAAGTGTTGACATCTTTAGCTTCTTCAAGAACACAAATGACATGCCTATCCCTACCTTCATCCAAGCATACATCACAAACATCACCTTCACTAAAGGAGCCACAAATTGAGCAATACTTCACTTTCTCATGCAACTCATTAAGAAGATTCCCCAGTCTTTTTGAATATTGAGGAGAAGATTTTAACAGATGATAAACAATCCTTGCAGCACTTTTTTTACCTAAACCAGGTAACATAGAAAAAGATGAAATAACGTCTTCTAGTACACTCATGCGTTTAAAAAACCTTGAGCAAAAGGTCCTAGCTCTTCTTGCATTTTTTCTTGCAACTTTTGCATAGCGTCATAATGAGCTGAGACAATTAAATCTTGCAACATTCCAACATCACGATTGTCAACTGCAATTGGGTCTAGCTCAATAGAAAGCATAGCAAAAGTACCATCCAATGTAACTTTCACTAGCCCAGCACCAGAAACACCTGTAACACTAATAGTTTTGAGTCTTTCTTTTGCATCTTTCAATTGATTTTGAAGTTGTCCAATATTTCTAAAACTTTCAAATAAATTCATGATGACCGCCATTCTACAAATAAAGTAAAAAAAAGTTAAGAGATTGTTTTTTTGTTTATATTAACTAAATGCTAATCTATAGCTCTACACCCTTTAAAGGCTTAGTCATATCATAACCTAGTTCATAATAGTGATTATTATTGTAATCAAATGTTTTAATCACTTCAAAACCAACTTTCTTTGTGTGAGCTTGAAAAGAGCGAGGATTTGCCTGATTTATAAATGTTATTAAAATTGGAAACCTCTTGCACATTTCTCTCCTAGAAGCTTCAAAGATATTACATACAACATTTTTTCCCCTGTATGCTTTGTCTATGCAAACAGGTCCATATTGAAAAGAATTTTCTTTAGTCAAGGTTTTTCCAAGATATGTTACATTGGGAAGATCTTTAATCATAAACTGAAACATAGGCCATGCCGACCAAAATTCCCAAGATGCTGCCATTGCATAAGCTATCACCTTTCCATCATCAACTGCTATTGTAAGCCCATTTTCTTTTTCTATAATTGCCTTAAACTGCTCATAAGTAAATTCTGTTGTAACAAAACCATCTTTTTTATCTTCTTCTGAAACACTTGAAACATGATATTTTTTTTGTAACTCTGCAACCCCCTTAATATCTTCAATAGTTGCACATCTATATTCCATAATAATCTCCTTAAAGTAAAACTACTTGTGGGTATGATAAATATAAAAGGCTTTTTCTTTCAAGAGGTGAAGTTACAAATAATTGAGTAGTAGACACATAAATTACAATTTCTTCCAGTCTTTTTAAAATGTGAGAAAGCCCTGTTCAGAACTCTAAAATCATAGCTTTTTAATGTTAAAAATGATATCATGAAAGGCATGAAAAGACTATCTTTTCACTCAAACATAAACTATATTTTCTCACATGAGCTCATCTCTACGAGCTTTATAAAAATCAAATTAAATCAAAAGTGTACATTAAGAAATGTAAGCATAGTACATTAGCTAGTGTTACGGTTGTACATTAGCTAATGTACTGCCCCCAAACCGCTCGATTTCACTACCCCAAATCGAGCGATTTGCATATGCGAAGTCGAGCGATTTCGCCCCCCTAAGTCGCTCGATTTGCATATGTGAGATTGTTCGACTTCACATATGCGAGTTTGTTAAGTTTTACATTCCAAGATTCTACTATTTGATAATTTAAACATATTGTGGTAGGATCCCCCCTCACAGTTCAATTAATAAAATTGTACACATAGTGATTTTGCATTTATTTTTTCTCAAGAAGGTGGTAATGAATAGCATTCTAAAAATGCTTAAAGTTCGATAGGTGCGTTTATGATAAAAGAAAATCAAGAATATATAGATCTCCTACCCAATTGGGCTGCTGAGTTTTCACGAAAATATTGCTCTAAAACTGCAAACCTATATTGCATACATGGAAACGTAAGAGATTTTTTGCCACATAGAGCATACAAAAAAGTTTTCTCATTTGTTAAAATTACAGACTATATATCTGAAGTTATATTTGGGAATAGAGACGTAATTGCTTTTTTTGATTATTCCTGTGGAGTCACTTTTTCACTAAGTAGTATGACCATAGAATATCTTTCTGTAATGCACAAAAAATATCCTGACGAAACCCCTCAAGATTTTCTTTCAAGAGACCCAACAAAGGCTTTTTTCTATCTGGAAAAATATTTCACGCATATAATAAATCAAAATAATGAACGATATTATAGAGGAGAAGCAGAAGAAAAGAAGCCTATTAGAATGGTTTTAATTATTGACTATGCAGAAACTGTGGTTCCTAATGATGAGATCAATAATTTAAATGATGTAGATCGCTATAGTTTGGTCACTCTTAACAGATGGGCATCAGAGCCTCTTTTTACTAGAGAAGATGTTTCAATTGTGATGATTGCAGAAAATTTAAGCGACATAAATAAGCGCATCACATCATCTCCTTATACAATTAAGATAGATATTCCTTTTCCTGATGAGAACACTCGCCTACATTTTTTAGAATATCTTGCAAAAGAAGATAATCAAGAAGATATTTTATTAAATCTTGATAGGTCATTGACAACTATCAAAATGGCAAATCTTACAGCTGGTCTTAATTTATCCCATCTCTATCAAATGGTTGCCCAAGCGTATCAAGAAGACGTTGTAATTACGAGAGATTATTTAGTTAGGCAAAAACAAGAAATTATAGAAGCAGAAGCTAGCTCTTTATTAGAATTTGTAAACACAGAATATGGGCTTGATTTTATTTCTGGCTATGACTTTGTTAAAAATAGATTTAAGGAAGCCGTTAAAGCAATATCTGGTCAAATGTATGAAGCTATGCCAATGGGATATTTAATTGCAGGTCCTATAGGAACAGGAAAATCATTTTTAGTTTCTGCTTTTGCAAGTGAAATAGGTATTCCTATGGTGCGTCTTTGTAATTTTCGCTCACAATGGCAAGGAACTACAGAAGCAAATTTAGAAAGAGTTATCAATATATTAAAAGCTATGTCTCCAGTAGCTATTATGATTGATGAAGCTGACGCAGTTTTAGGGAATAGGCAAACAAAAGATGTAAATGGAACGAGTGGGAGAGTGTTTGCTCAAATTGCTAGTTTTATGGGAGATACACGCTATAGGGGAAAGATCATCTGGTTTTTAATAACGAGTCGCCCAGACCTCTTGCCTGTCGACTTAAAAAGACAAGGACGAGCTGAAGAACACTTAGCTCTTTTTTATCCTGAAACCATCGAAGAAAAAGCTAATATTTTTGAAACCATTCAAAAAAAACTTCATATAAAGACAACTGGTGTTATCTTTAAAGACATTGTGAAAAAGATCACCTTTGAAGCCTCTGGAGCAGACATTGAATCAATACTAGTGAGAGCAAAAATGAATGCAATTTTGTGTCATAGAGCAATGGTAACAAAAGAAGATTTACTAAAAACAATACAAGACTTTATTCCTCCATCTTATCCTTATGAAATTGAATTACAAAATCTTGTAGCTTCTATTGAATGTACTAGTAAAGAAATGGTTCCCAAAAAATATAGAGAAATGTCTCGACAAAAGCTATTAGCAGACATAATGGAAATCAAACAAATATTAGGAGAGAAGTTGTAGAGTGTGTAATGAAATATAAAAGACTAAAAAAAATTATACTACTGCATTTTCTTTTACTCACTTCTTGCATTTCAAATAAGTATTATTCTATAACAGGCTATGATTATAAGAACATCACGCACTATCAAAGTAATGAATCTTTTGATATTGAACACATTGAATACACAAAAATAGCTACTGGAATTGAGCTTGCAAGGCTAGCTAACGAAGCACATCCATTAATTGCAACAATTGCAAAAATAGACTTAAAAAATCCTAGTTTAACAATAATTAATACTGAAAAAGCTAGATTTAAAAAAGGTTTTGTTTTAGCTGAAACTACCTTGTCTTTTGCAAAAAGGAATGATACTACTATAGCGATAAATGCTAACTTTTTCACATTCAAATGCTCATTTTTAGACTCTTTATATAAACCTCTAGGTCTTTATATAAATGATTACAGTGTTTTATCGAATGCACATCCTGATTTTGCACAGCTAGTATTTAGTCCCAATAGAGAACCTTTGATACAGCAAAGTTTTGATACTTCATCTGATGTTATGTGTGGAATTGCAGGTTTTAACCAAGTGCTTAAAGATGGCAAAATTGCAATAACTGGAAAATCAAAAAAAATAGATAGTAGGACATTAATAGGAATTAATAAAACTCATAGCACAATCTTTATTTTGTGTGTTGATGGAGAGCGTAAAAAGATAAGTGAAGGGGCAACACTTATAAAAGCTACAAAGATAATGAAAGAAGTAGGAGCTTATGAAGCAATTGAGCTTGACGGAGGTGGCTCTAGCACTCTAATTGCAAAAATAGATGGAATTCAACATCAACTCGTTCCTTCTTCAAAAAAACAATTTAGAAAAGTTGCAACTAATTTAGGATTTAAAATAAAAGACTGATTAAAAAATACTCACTTTTTTTGTTCCACCAAATTTCAATATATTGCATAAAATGATTAAGTTCTTTCTAAAACCTAATAGCAAGTCCTAATTTTGTTTGCAATCTATTAAAAAAAGTACCTATTTCATTAAATCGTCTTTTTCTTATCTCTCCATAAACTCCCTCTTCTATTCCTAAATCTATAGCTAATGAATTAGTAAAAAAGTAATCAAGACAAAATGTAAAAACACTTCCCATAGCTGTCATTGTCCTATTATTTCTTGGCTTATATCCATGAAAAAAACCTAGTCCAACACCTAATCGTAATTTTAGCTGTTCATTCAAATCAATTGTATAACCTGCCAAGAAAGAACTATCCCAAATCATTCCTTCGACAACTGAAGCTCCTTTTCCACTTACAAAATCAATATCACCAAAAACTTGAGTTTCGTCCATAAAAGAAAGATGATTATCTAAAAAGAATGTAAAACCTGTTTTCTCACCTATAAACATTAAATCAAGCCCTAACGAAACAGTATGTAAATATGTGTTAGTTTTTCTTGTTTTATAAATAGTCTGTAAAAAATAATTAGAGTAGCTCATAGTTGGAATAATTATGGCTTCCATAGAAAATACAAAAACAAAATTAAAGAAAAGAAAAAATAAAATAAGAATAGATTTTTTCATAAAATTCTCCTAAAACTAATCTATCAGCTTTATAGTTTCTGTTGCTATCTTTCGTGCTTTTCTATCCATATCATAAACTATTTCAATGCTATCTATTTTGTTGCATTGCCAATCTTTTTGCAAAACACTAGAAACAATATGAGCAATATCAAGGAAACCTATCTTTTCTTCCATAAAATTTGCAACAGCTATTTCATTGCTTGCATTAAATGCAATAGGATAAGCCCCCCCTATTCTTGCAACTTCAAAACCTAAAGATAAGAGAGGAAAATCTTTATAACGAGGTTGAGAAAATGAAAGAGAAAATGAAGTAGAAAAATCCAAAGGTTTTAGATAATGGGGCATTGAATTAGGAAACATCAAAGCACCTAAAATTGGCGTTCGCATATCAGGTGGAGAGCATTCTGCATAAACGGTGCCACCAATAGTTTGCACCATTGAATGAACAATACTTTCTCTATGAATTGTTACATTAATATCGTCAGGACTAAAAGAAAATAACTTTGTAGCTTCAATCACTTCTAAAGCTTTATTTGCTAAAGTTGCAGAATCTATTGTAATCTTTTTTCCCATGTTCCAAGTTGGATGATTAAAACAATCTAAAAGAGAAATATCTTTTAGTTTTTCAATAGGGACATCCCGAAAAGCACCTCCAGAAGCTGTTATAATAATCTTCTCTATTTCTTCTCTCTTTCTCATACTCAAGAGTTGAAAAATAGCCCAGTGCTCAGAGTCTACAGGGATAATCTTTGCACCATTTTCATCTGCAGTTTTTTTTAAGATATCATAAGATAAAACAATGCTTTCCTTATTGGCAAGAGCTAAATCAATGCCACATTTCAAAGCTAGGAATGAGGGTGTAAGACCAGTAGCACCTGATATGCCATTAACCACAATATCAGGGGAGGTTTTATCAAAAAGATTAATAAATAAGTTTTCACGCTTCTTTACATCTTCAATACCAAAAGTAGAAATTGAAATAGCATTAGGAAAATCTTTATTAATCACATTTTTCAATTCTTTATTACTATGATAAGAAAAACCCACAAGCTCAAAGAGATCAGGAAAATGCTTTATTATATCCAAAGTATTTTTTCCTATAGAACCAGTAGCTCCTAATAAGATGACACGTTTTTTCATAAGTCTTTATACTCTATATCAATAAGATGTATAAATCAATATTATTTTTCATCCTTAAAAAATAGCTATTTTTATTTTTTCTTGGCTGTCATCTTTTACTTCAAATTAATTTATATAAAAATATTCTCATTACAGAAAAAAATGAAAGAATTATAAAAAAGATGCCTTTGTATTACCTTAATGTAAAGGCTTACTTATGTTCACTATTAAAACAACACTCCTTGACTAGTAAACATAATTTTTAATATACTCACTTCATTATGAAGCGACGATATTTTCAAATTATTCAATTAATGAAAAAAAATGAAGCTATTACTCAAAGAGAAATAGCAAAAGAGCTAAAGATTTCTTTAGCTTATGTGAATAAGATCCTTTTTTCTATGGAAATAGATGGCTTTTTAAGATCTCATGGAACTTTTCCAATATTGAAAAGAACTCTAACAGAAAAAGCACTTACTGACTATGAAAAATGCAAAGTAGATAATGCGATAATTATGGCAGCAGGTTTTGGCTCTCGTTTTGTTCCACTTACTTATGCAATACCAAAAGGCTTACTTGAAGTTTTTGGAGAACGCATGATTGAGCGTCAGATAAAACAATTACACGAAGTAGGCATAAAAGATATAACAGTGGTTGTAGGGTATTTAAAAGACACATTTGAATATCTAATTGATAAATATAACGTAAAGCTTCTTTTTAATCCTGACTATAAAGAAAAAAATAATCTTTCCACGCTATACCATGCAAGGCATTTACTCAAAAATACATATATTCTTTCTAGTGACAATTGGATGAGAGAAAATATGTATCATTCACACGAATATGATTCTTGGTATGCATCTATAAAAGTAAATGAAAAAACAAAAGAGTGGGTTCTAAAATTAGGCTTGCACGATAAAATTACAGATGTGAAGATTGGAGGTTTATTAGGAGGCTGGATTATGTATGGTCCTGTGTTTTTTTCCGCTCCATTTTCTTCCTATATAAGACCATTATTAGAAAAAGCATACACAAAAGAAGGAACAGATGAGTGGTATTGGGAAAACGTACTAAAAGAGAACTTACATCAATTAACTATGTTTGCAAATAAACAACCTTCAAATCAAATTTATGAATTTGAATCTTTAGATGAGCTTCGTCTTTTTGACTCCTCCTACCTCCTTTCAACTAGAAATGAATATATGGCACTCATTGCGTCAGTTTTAGGTTGTAATGAAAGTTCCATTATGAATATTAAGCCTTCCCATTTTGGAATGACAAATAAGTCATTCTTGTTTGAAGTTTCTGGTGCTAAGTATATATTCAGGCTTCCGGGTGAAGGAACAGAACAGATGATAAACCGTCATGAAGAATATGCTGTGTATCAAGCAATTAAAGACTTAAATCTTTCTGACAAGCTCGTATATTTTAATCCTGAAACAGGCATTAAGATAACCCAATATGAAGTAGGTTCGCATAATGCAGATGCCAGCAATATTGAAGAAGTTGAAAAATGTATGGCAGTTGCCCGCATTCTTCATTCATCAAATATAAAAGTTCCACATAAGTTTGATTTTAGGATACGTATTTCTTATTATGAGGAATTAGCAAAGAGCTTACACGGAATTTTGTTTAATGATTATGCAGAAGTAAAGCAAAATATGGAAGAGCTATTGAATATCTTAGATGGTTTATCTTTGCCATCTACCCTCACCCATATCGACTTAGTAGCTGATAATTTTCTTATAAAAGATGATGGCACAATCCGTCTCATTGACTGGGAATATGCGGGAATGGCAGATCCATTAATTGATATTGCTATGTTTGCAATATACTCATATTATGAGCATGAAAAAATAATTAGTCTTTTTGAAATATATGCAAAGAGAAAAGCTACCAATGAAGAATTATTGCGTCTTTATTGTTATGTTTCTCTTTCAGGATTTCTTTGGACTCTTTGGACATGTTATAAACAAGCACTTGGAGTAACCTTTGGAGACTATGGCTTAAAAATGTATCGTTATGCAAAAGATT
>CAUUAF010000031.1:0-16729 GCA_963543085.1 uncultured Treponema sp.
AACCAATTGAAGAGCCTAAACCAATTGAAGAGCCTAAACCAATTGAAGAGCCTAAACCAATTGAGAGGGTGGAAATTCAAGAAAGGAATATTCAACTTCCTCCAAAGGAAGAGAAGGTGATGACAAAGGAGACACTTATTACAAAACCAGCGCCTGTTGTTAATGAAGAAATTCCTAATATAAAAACTAGAGAGAATTTTGCAACAGAAAAGACTCTGAAAAGTGCTAGTTATGTGCAAGTTGGAGTTTATGCGAGTGCATTGGCTGTTGAAGATTTATTAAAAAAATATTCAAAACAATATCCAATAACTGTTGAAAAAAAAGAAGATTCAACTGGTGTTAAATATATTGTTTTTGTAGGTCCATTAAAAAAAGATGAGCTAGGAGCTATTCAAGAGAGATTTAAAAGCTTTGGTTTTAAGGATTGTTTTTTGAAGTAAGATTTAAAGAAATTATACTTTTTATAGTTGGATGTATTATATTTTTTTGCAAATTGCTCGCTTTTTCGCAATTTATTCGGACTTATTGACCTTTTGTAATTTTTCCATATAATACTCGAATTAGTGACAGTGGTCTACTTTAGGAGCATATATGTGGTTATTGTATGTTATCCTTCCTGCTGTCGGCATAATTCTTGGATGGACAATTCGATGGCTATATGCAAGGTTTCAATTATCTAGTTGCGAGCAAAAAGCATTAAGGATATTACAGGAGGCGACTAAGTCAGCTGAAGCAAAGAGTAAAGAGTATTTACTAGAGGCAAAAGAGCAGTTAATTCGGGAACAGAAACAGCAGGAAGCAGAAAATAGAGAAAGAAGAAATGATCTTCAGCGGTTTGAGCGTAGGTTGGCTCAGAAAGAAGAGTTATTAGAAAAGCGAATTGAAGCAACTGATAAAAATGATAAGTTACTTCTTGAAAGAAAAGAGAGCCTTGATGAGAAGGAGAATTTCTTAAAAGGGGAAGAAGAAAGAAAAAGACTAGAGTTAGAAAGAATTGCAGGTCTTACACGTGAAGAGGCTAAAAGTATCTTAGTTGAAGGCTTGGAAGTGGAAGCAAAACATGACGCCTATGCCTTGATTAACAAGATTGAGACTGAGGCTCAAGTTGTTGCAGAAAAGAAGGCTAGAGATATATTGATTTCTACTATTCAGCGAATGGCAACTGATATATCTAGTGACGTTACCGTGACAACAGTGAGTCTTCCTTCTGATGAGATGAAGGGTAGAATAATTGGACGTGAGGGGCGCAATATAAGAGCATTGGAAACAATGACGGGAGCTGACATCATAATTGATGATACTCCTGAGGCTGTTGTGGTTTCATGTTTTGATCCTGTGCGTAAGGAGATAGCACGTGTGTCTCTTGAACGTCTTGTTCTTGATGGAAGGATTCATCCAGGTCGCATTGAAGAAATTATTCAAAAAGTTTCAAAAGAAGTTGCTCAAAAGATATATGAAGAAGGTGAAAAGGTTCTTTTCGATTTAGGAATTCACAACATGTGTCAGGATGGGATTAAGGCATTGGGTCGCCTCTATTTTAGGACGAGCTACGGGCAAAATGTCTTACACCATTCTAAGGAAACAGCAATCATTGCAGGTATGATTGCAAGTGAAGTTGGAGCTGACATTAAAATTGCAAAGCGTGCAGCACTTCTTCATGATATAGGAAAGGGAGCGGAAACAGACTCAGATAAGAATCACGCAGAAGTTGGTATGGAGATGGCAAAGCGTATGGGAGAAGACCCTCGTATTGTTAATGCTATTGCGGCTCACCATAATGATGTGGAACCAACTAGCCTTGAGGCAATAATTGTTCAAATAGCAGACGCAATCTCTGCAGCACGACCTGGTGCTAGGCGAGAAAGCATAGATAACTATATAAAGAGACTTGAGAACCTTGAAGCAATAGCAAATGAGTTTGATGGTGTTGAACGTACCTATGCGATACAGGCTGGTAGAGAATTAAGGGTTTTGGTTAATAATGAAAAGAAGAGTGATATTGAAGCAAAGATTTTAGCGAGAGATATTGCAAAGAAAATTGAAGATGAATTAAAATATCCAGGCAAGGTAAAAATAACATTAATCAGAGAAACACGCATAGTGGAATATGCAAGATAAGTTTATGTAATGGAAGTCTTTAGTTTTTTAGAGGCTTCCATTTTTACTTTTAATCTAATTTTTAGAGGGTTTTTATGCCTAAAATTGAAGTGAATAAGAATAGTTTTTTTAAACTTTTAGGAAAGCAATATAATATAGAGGAACTTGAGCAACTTCTAACCTTTGCAAAAGCAGAATTAGACGTAAGCCCTTTGGAATTTCAGAATTCAGAAATCTTAAAGATAGAGCTAAATGATACGAATAGACCAGATCTTTGGACAGAAGCTGGGCTTAGTCGTCTTTTAAATACTTTGAAAGATAAACAAAAATCTAAAAGATATGTTTATGATTCTTTTATTTCATTGAAAGATTCAAAAAATGAGGATGTAGAAAAACATGTTATAAAGGTCTCACCTAATGTAAAAAAAGTGCGCCCGTATATAGCAGGCTTTTTGGTTAAAGGTAAAAAAATTACTGATGATGAGCTCGGCAGTATTATTCAAACACAAGAGAAACTGTGCACAAATTATGGAAAAAAAAGACAGACTCTTGCTATGGGAATATATAGAGCTAATTTGATTTCATGGCCTATTTGTTATACTACAGAATCTCCTTCTTTTGAGTTTGTTCCTCTTAATTTTGAAAAATCTATATCACTTAAAGATATATTAAAAACTCATCCCAAAGGAATTGAATATGCTGATATCTTAAAAGATTTTAAGAAATATCCTGTTCTTAAAGACTCAGGTGATGAGGTTCTTTCGTTTCCACCAATAATAAATAGTGCAAAAATTGGTGCTGTTGAAGAAGGTGATGATTTTCTATTTGTCGAGTTTACTGGTACACAACTTGCTAATGTTCTATTGGCTTGCAACATTGTTGCTTGTGATTTTTATGATAATGGTTGGGAAGTAGAACCTGTTATAGTGGAAGAAGATAAGGCACAATTAAAAACTCCTATTTATTTTCAAGAAGTATGTAATGTTAAAATAAGCTATATCAATAAATTACTGGGAAGTAGTTTTTCGATGAAAGAAGTTATTTTGGCGTTAGAGAAAATGGGTAGTAATGTAACGATTTTAGACGATGATTCTATTCAAGTTCTTATAGCTCCATATAGAAATGACTATCTACATCCAGTTGATGTTGTGGAAGACGTAATGATTGCATCTGGGCTTTCTTCCTTTGAACCAATTACTCCCAATGATTTTACTATAGGGCGACTTCTTCCTGAAACTATTCTGGGAAGAAAAATAAAAAAACTATTAGTCGGTATGGGATATGAAGAATTCATTTTTAACTATCTCGGTTCTGAACGCGATTATGTTGAAAGAATGAAAGCTTCTAAAGATGATGTTTTAGAAATATTAAATCCTATTTCAGAAAACTATCAGTTCGTTAGACCTTCAATTCTTCCTTCTCTATTAAGCTGTGAAAGTGCGTCTTCTACAGCGAGCTATCCTCATAAAATCTTTGAATTTGGCAAAATTGCTTTTATTTCGGAAATAGGTGAGAATGGAACTAAAACATCAAATAGCCTATGTTTTTTAACAGCAGAAAAGGATGCAAACTATAATAAGATTGCAAGTGAAGTTTCTGCACTTTTCTATTATCTTAATCTTGATTATAAGGTGAAAGAAACAACAGACTCCCGATTTATTTTAGGACGTGCTGCAACATGTGTTGTAGGAAGCAAAGTTGTAGGTGTTTTTGGAGAATTATCTCCAGATATTTTAGAAAAATGGGAAATAAACA
Organism: uncultured Treponema sp.; assembly: GCA_963543085.1. Classification (GTDB taxonomy): domain Bacteria; phylum Spirochaetota; class Spirochaetia; order Treponematales; family Treponemataceae; genus Treponema_B. The sequence goes on from CAUUAF010000031.1 coordinate 3,853, forward strand.
TGCCTTGTGTTATGGCAGAGTTTGATGTTGATGTGCTTGCAGGTTTTCTAGGTAAAGCATAAAGTCCTTACTAATAAGAAAACATATAAATTAAGACGTAGTATTGGTGCTTGGGTGTTTACTTTATAACTAAGTTAGTGTCGGTTGGTCATGTGTTTATTCTTCTATTCCCCTAATTGTTTTTTTGTTTTTGCATTGATATAATTCGCTGTTCGTTGATGACTTTAAGGAGTGTTTTGTGAAATACAAAATTGCAGTCATTGGTACAGGTTCTTGGGGAACTGCCTTGGCATGTGCTGTTGCAAGAAATGAACATCATGTTGTCATTTGGGGTAGAAACAAAGAATTATGTGATGAGATAAATACTAAACATGAGAATGTTACTCACTTAAAGGGTTACCCTTTGCCTAAATCTTTGGTTGCTACGAATGATTTGTCTTTTGCTGTTCGTGATGCAGATATAATAATTCTTGCAAGTCCTTCGCTATATCTAAAAGAAACGGTTAATCTTCTACTCAATGTTTTGCCATTTCAAGAAGATTTAAAAAAAATACCTACTATTGGTGTGCTTACTAAAGGTTTTATGCCAAATGATGAAGGTGTGCCTCAGTTCATAATTGAAACTCTTGAAAAAATGTTTCCACCTTCTTATGCAACAAATCTTGTTTATATTTCAGGTCCATCTCATGGAGAAGAGGTTGTTATGGGTGCTATGACAGGGCTTATTGTGGCTTCGTCTAATCCCATGGCATCAATAAGGTGTAGAGAGGCATTAAAAACTAAGACTCTTCTTGTTTATTCTAGTCTTGATATTATAGGTGTGCAGGTGTGTGCCGCAATAAAAAATGTGATAGCTATAGCTTTTGGCACACTTGATGCACTTTCTGAAAATACTGATATTTTTGGAGATAATACTCGTTCCTTATTGTTGGCTGCAGGCTTAAATGAGATTCAAACTATAGGGGCTACAATGGGGGCAACTCATGCAGAGACTTTTACGTCAATTGCTGGTGTTGGAGACTTGGAAGTTACATGTAGGAGTAAGTACGGTAGAAATCGTAAATTTGGCTTTGAAATAGTAAAAACTGATCTTTTAGCTCCATATAAAAATATTGATGATTTGATCGCAAATATTTCAAAGATAGGATATTTGCCAGAAGGGGTGATGGCATGCAACTATGTGCATAAAATTGCAATGAGAGAAGGTTTGAAATTGCCAATATGTTCAGGAATTTATAAGATATTGAATAAAGAAATGGATGCTCAAAATTATATAGAACAAATAATGAATGGAGAGATTTAATGTTAGAAAAAATTACAGAAAAATTTTCAGATGTTTTTAGAAGTTTATCAGGTAAGTCAAAAATCACTGAAAAGAATATTGAAGAGGCTGTTGAGCAAATTAAAATTGCCTTGCTTGATGCTGATGTTAATTTACGCGTTGTTAGAAGATTTATTAATTCAACTATAGAAGAAGCATTAGGTGAAAAAGTCCTAAAAGCTGTAGATCCTGGTCAGCAATTTATTAAAATTGTATATGACAAAATGACTAACTTTTTGGGCGATGAGAAAAAAGAGCTTTCATTAAGAGGTCCTGATACCCAATCAGTGGTTTTGTTTTTAGGTTTGCAAGGTTCTGGTAAGACTACAACTGCAGCGAAGCTTGCGAATAAATTGAAAAAAGATGGAAGGAAGCCTTTGCTTGTGGCTTGTGATATTGTTCGCCCTGCTGCTATTGAGCAACTTTCTTTCCTTGCAGAAAAAATAGAAGTTCCTATATATAAGGAAGTAGATAATAAAAATGCTGTAGCAATTGCAAAAAATGCTTTAGCTTTTGCAAAGAAAAACTTCTTTGACACTGTAATAGTGGACACTGCAGGTCGCCTACAAATTGATGAAGCTATGATGAATGAAATCATAGATATCAAAAAGGTTGTTAATCCTATTGAAACAGTTTTGGTTTCTGATGCAATGACAGGACAAAAAGCTGCAGACATTGCAAAAGAATTTGATGAAAGAGTTGGAATTACAGGCTTGATACTAACAAAATTTGATTCTGATACTAGAGGTGGTGCTGCTCTTTCATTAAAGACTATTACAGGCAAACCAATATTTTTTATAGGTTCTGGTGAAAAAATAGAAAATTTAGAGCCTTTTTATCCTGAACGTATTGCTTCTCGTATTTTGGGTATGGGCGATGTTGTGAGTTTTGTAGAAAAAGCTCAGGAAGTATATGACAAAGAAGAAATGTTAAAGTTGCAAAGAAAAATGGCAACTGATGGCTTTTCTTTGGCTGATATGTTGGAACAACTAGAACAGATGGATAAGATGGGGCCTATAGATTCTATGCTTGAAATGTTGCCAGGCTTAGCTGGTAAGGTTTCAAAAGAGGATATTGACCTTGAAGGTATAAAGAAACAGAAAGCAATTATTCGCTCAATGACTCTTAAAGAGAGAGCAAATCACTTAATTATAGGACCTCCAAGAAGAAAAAGAATTGCTAAAGGTTCTGGAACATCTGTTGCAGAAGTGAATAAGCTATTAAAGCAATTTGAAAAATCCCGATTGATGATGAAGAAATTAGCAAAAAATAAGGGCATGCAAGCACAATTTTTTAATGCTCTCATGAAATAGGTGAGATTATGAATAAATTAGTTTTATTGTCAGTCTTATTTTTTTATGGATTAAACTTGCTTAGTTGCAAATCAACAGGTGCTTTAAGCAAAAAGGCTGAAACTACAGAAATGCAAAAATTTATTGTAGCAAAAAAAGCTTCTGATGTGCAGTATGATATTCTAGGAACAAGCTATTATCATGGAAATCCCTATGCACAAGGTATATATATTGCACGTTCTTTTGAAGATGCTATTGCTATAACAGAAGGGGATAGTAGGCTTGAAGAGCTTCTTTCTAAAATAGATTTTGAAAAAGAAGCTCTTATCTTTGTTTTTGCAGGCACTTTTAGTACTGGAGGTTATGGTATAAAAGTGGATTCTATAAAACGCACCGCAAAAAACAAAATATCTGCTGTTTTTTCTATTACATCACCTTCGCTTGATAGCATTGTAACTCAAGCTTTCACTCATCCTTCTATAATTGTTTCTGTTAAGGTTAATAAAACTGACATAATTCAGGCAAGTTTTAAGTAAGAGCGGAAGAATTATAGTAAAATCTTAGAAAAAATATATTTATGTTCCTTATGTTTAATTGCATAAGGAATGACTTAAGTATTAAATTATCACATCGTTATTGTTAAGAAATTTTACCAGTTCTTTATGATTTTCAACACCAAAGATTTTATATATTTCTTTTATTTCTCTTTTAACAACAGATTCAGAAACATACAAAGAAGTTGCAATATCTTTTAGAGTTTTTCCTTTTAGTATACCTTAAATATAAACTTTTTGCCTTTCAGTAAGTTCACTTTCAAGCTTTACTAAAGGTTTTTTTGTATAGTATTTTTTTAGATCATCATGCATCAAAACAAAAATTGAAATGCATAATAAAACTCCTATAATTAAATCTACAATGCGAGAATATTTTAGCTTAAAACCATTTTTTAAGTAAAACATAAATATTGCAAAAAAGAAAAGAAAAATTAAAAAAACAATTTTATACCTTTTGTAATTTCTAAAAAGATCAAGTTTTATAAAAAAGAAATTTCCTGTAAGCAAAAAAATAAGCCACAAAAGATTTTCAGAAATCCAAAGGAGAGCAAAACCTTCCATCATAAAATATACAGCCCATAGGGTAAGAAGATTTGGTTTCAATATTAGAGATATTGATTTAATTAATGAACACTTAATAAAAGATTGATAAAACTATTAAAAAGGAGATATCTATATAGAGATTTTAGAGAGAACCATCGGTTCAGTATTTTGAACTATCGGGCAGTAAAACTTAAATCAATGGTGCATAAAAGTGAACCATCAGTACTATTTTGCGAACTATTAGTTCTATTTACGTTCTTACTCCTTTTTTGCATTGACTAAGAAAAAAATTGTGATATCATTTTAAGCATGCGTGCAAGGCCTTTAGCGTGTAAATCAATAATTATAGGGAGTAAAAAAATGGAAAGAAAACTATTGATTAAGACAATTTTTTGTCTTTTGGTTTTTGCGTCTTGCAAATCTGCTATGAATAATGATGAAGTTATAAATTCTTCATTAATAGAAGTTTCTGACACAGAGCTAGTAACGCCATATACTGATATGAGTTTCTTAGAAAAAACACGCTCTGCCTCAACGACAGATCCTGATATTGTTAATTGGAAAGTTGCAAGATTTTTTGCTGTGGTAGAAAAGATTGAATTTGAAAATCATTATGAGTCATGGAAAGGAGCAAAAATTTCTGAGAAGCCTATTGTTATCTATTGCACTAACAGTGAAAAACCTAGATATTACGAATTTAGGGTTATCAAAAATAATATAGAAATTGGAAGTATAACCTGCAATGCATCTAAGAGAGAAGGAAAACCAATAGTATATGTAAGCGAAATGACTAATAAGGTATTGGGAAAAGTTGCAAAAGAGTTGGCTTCTCCTTTTGATGAGACAAGACTAATAGTAGCTAATTATCCAAATGACTTTGTAATAGAAAGAGCTGATACTATAGGAAGGAATGCAGAAGGAGTCGACAGAAAGTTTAAAGATGCTCTTACGTATGAAACGCTTGACGCTAGTAAGCTCTTTTTAGAAGAAAGAGTTGATGTTATGTTGGAAAAGTTAGATAAAAAAATGCTTTCTCAACTTGAAATAACAGAGGATGAAAGACTCGAAATACTTAGAGAGATTAAAGATGAACAAGAATATTCTTCAGAGATGTGGCAAGACATAGATAGTGTTGAAAATGAGATGGTAGCTATGAGCGATGAAGAGATTGAAAGTAGGATGTATTTGCAAGATATACAAAAATATAATGAAAACAGTATAAATATAAAGAAAATTGATTGGATTGAAAAACGAAGTATCTATAGAAACTTTTTAGACGACTGGTACAATAAACGTGAGTGGCTTCTATATAATCGTAATCCATGGTGTGGACCTTATGCAGTTACTTTTATAACAATGGGATTAGGAAAAAACTCAGGGTATGCTAATATTCCATTGAGTAGTACAGACTATTCAAAGATAACAGCAATGTATGATGTATTTGAAAGAACTATAGGAACTGGTCCTAAAACTATAAGTGATCTTAATAATGGGATGGTCTATAATACTAACTATAAAATTGAAAGAGTTCGTTCTCATAAATGGATTGATGTTGATGAACATTTTAGAGTTCATACTCTTCCAGTTGTTTCATTACGTGCTGGTTGGTATGGAAATTATGCTGGCTATCATTATCGTACTATAATAGGCGTAGCAACTTATAGAACTACAGAACATCACATATTCTGGTGGCGTTGGTTTGGATGGAGAAACAAGAAATGGACAAAATTGTATGACACTAACTGGTATTATATGCATGATGCAGGGGTAGATACAAGAGGAAGATATAATCATCACGTTGATGGAAATAAAAAGTTTGGCAATTTTTGGGAGCGTTCAGGTTTATCTTGCCAACGTAGGTTAGGGTTGGTAAAGACTAAGTAAATCATATTATGGTTATAGACAGTAATATTGCCTATAACCATAATATTCTAAGGATTTGATTATGAAAAAAAAGATGATAGAATTTTTTACTATTGTGTATCTTTTGTTTACTGTTTTTGTAAATATTTCTTGTGGTGGTGGAGTTTTTACAATGAGTAAAACTTTTTTAATTGAGCTTCATGATGAAAATGATAATATTATTAACAAAAAAGAACTTTTAGAAGCCTTTGAAGTGTCACTGCAGATAGATAATCATAGAGGTAAAAAATTTGATGGAGAAATTTATTTAACACCAACTAAATATAATGATTCTGGTGAAAATGGATATATATATTGTTTGCATTTTTATTTAGGTATAGGTCATTTTGAAAGCACTGCAGAACGATATGAAAGAAGGTTTAAAAAACAAATGGAAAAAACAGGAATTAAAGTAGAAGATAAAAATGGAAAATATAAAGTTCATGAAATTTATCCTCTTAGCAAGTATGGTAGTAATATTGTATTAAAACTTGAGAAAAAGTAGCTTTCATAAGTTATAAGGGGTAAAAAACTGGAAGATTTTTCTTGCCAACGTAGGTTAGGGTTGGTAAAGACTAAGTAAATCATATTATGGTTATAGACAGTAATATTGCCTATAACCATAATATTCTAAGGATTTGATTATGAAATAAAGATTAAAGATGAAGAATATTTAATATATGAAACCAAATGCTATGACATACTAGATGGTAAGTTTAATTGCTACCAAAGGTTAAAAGACATTAACCCACCATTAAATAGAATTTTAAAACTATGTGGTGTTATCTTAGTAGATAAACTTGGAGAATATAGGACATGGGCATATTATTTTTTATGGCAAGTTTTGATGAGCTTCCATCAAGTACAAGTGGACGCTTAATCTATCAAATAAAATATACAATGCTTTCATAATGTAGAAAAAATATAAAGAGCGTGCTATCATGACGCAGGATAGAATTTATCTTTGGTAATCTACGGAGTAGTTAAATGAGAAAAAATATTTTGCTAATTTTTATAGTGTTGTGTCCTATCCTTTTGTTTTCACAAAATGCAAAAGATATAGTGAAAAAAGCTAAAACACAAGTTGACTTATCTTCTCTGGGAACTCGATCAAAAATGCAAATTCAAAAAGATGGAAAAACGCTTAATATTTTGGTTATAGACCAATATTCTTCAAAAGACAAAAATGGTCTTCAGCGTACGCTAATTGAGTTTAAGGAACCTGCAATTGCAAGAGGGACTCGTTTTTTAATGCAAGAAAAAAAAGATGGAAGTATGGATCAACGTATATTCTTACCATCTCTAAAAAAAGTGAGACGTATTGCAACAGAAAGTGATGGAAGCGAAAGCTTTATGGGAACAGATTTTTCTTATAACGATGTTTCTTTTATGACTAGAGATGCAGAACATGACGATTTTGTAATGTTAGAAGGGCAGAGCATTGACGGAAAAGATTGTTATGTTATAGAAGGAAAACCAAAAGATGTAGGATATAGTTATGGTAAAACTGTTTTGTTTATTTCAAAACAAGAAAACATGATATTAAAGGTTGAATTTTATAACAAAGAGAATATGCTCATCAAAATACTAGAACTTTCAAATTATAAGAATGTTCAAGGTGTCTTAACCCCTATGCAAACGAAACTTTCAACAGTAGCTATAAACACTTCTACCATAATTGAACTGCAAAAAGTTAATTACGGTATGAGCGTACCAGAAAAAGTATTTACAACAAAATACCTAGAAACAGGCAGATAAAATTGAAACAGTTTTTATCTATTATTGTGTTTTCTCTTTTATGTTTTTCTTTTTATTCTCAAGTCGCCGATGTTGCTGTGCTTGAGAGTGCTGATGAAGAATTAGGATTTGATTTTGAAGAAACTTCTTCAGATAAAGATGAATTCTCTGTTAATATTGGTGGAGCTGTTTTTACAGGAATTAGTCTTTTTTTTGATGATTTTAAGACGTTTCAGGATGTTAAGCCTTCTTCATTAGTTTGGGGGAATTTGAAGCTGGAAGCTACAGCTCCACTAAGCTCTGCTGTTTTTTCTGTTAATATAAACGACAAAACTCTCCCTTTCAATCTAGGGCAAAAGTATTTGCTTTCAAAAGAGCCTGTTATCCCACAATGGATTGATGAGGCTTTCTTACAAATTAATGTGAGTTCTTTTTATTTTTCAGGTGGTCTTAAAAAGCTTAGCTGGGGGCGTTCTGATTTATTTAGTGTTCTTGATGTTGTGAATCCCAAAGATGAAGTTGTAGTTTTTGATGTTCAAGAAAACACAAAGCTAGCAGTGCCTATGTTTCAATTTGCTGTATATATGCCTCATGATGTTAAGCTTGAAGCCGTGTTTTTACCAATGTTTATACCCGATCTTTTTGCCTTAGAGGGTAGATGGAAACCATATTCTGTTGCTGAAATTGAAGAGCTTACTAATATAAAAGATGCTAAAAAATTACAAGAAATTTTAAGTGTAGATACAGCAAAACTATCTTATGCACATGGGGGAGCAAGACTCACAACTACAATTGCTTTAAGCCATGATTTAGGTTTTCAATATTTCTATGGCTATAATAAAAAACCAATTATTATTGGGGAGACTGATTTTAGAGCTTATTACTCTGCTTTTCACAACATTGGTATTGACTACAACACTGCTGTAGGACCAGCCAATTTACATGCTGAAGTATGTGCAAACATAGGAATAGGAAATGATGGAATTAAGGATTCGAATATCGGATGGAATGCTGGTTGTGATATTGCATTAAAATATGGTTTAACTTTGAATATGTTATTAAAAGAGACAGTGTATTTTAGAGAAAGACCAAATGCTTCTTTTGCATTATTTAGGAGCAACGCAAAAACAGATACTATAGCATTTATTTCGTTATCTCAAACTATTTTGAGAGGTGCTTCAGAGTGGAAAATTGCTTTTATGACATGTCTTGAAAATGTAGATTTTGCTATAATTCCTTCATTTCATTGTCTTTTGGGAACAATATCTTTGGATGCAAAGGTTGGGATCTTTGTTGGAAAATACAATCATGGAAATTATAGCCAATATGCAAAGAATAATTTTGTTAAACTTAGTTTGGGTTATGAATTCTAATAAGCATTTGAATTGCATTTTCTTACAGTTATTTTAAGCATTGTTAAAAATTAACACATATTTAGTGATAAACATGGCTATATTCCAACAATTAAGTGAATTGTTTTATTTTTCTATACAGAAAATATACAAGCCTCTTGGAATCTTCAAGAGGTTTGTATTAAGGCTTAACTATTATAATGAATATACCAACCTAAAACCTACAGATGTGTTTTTATAATCTGGCTTCCATGAAAGACGATAACCTAAAAGGCAACCATCTCCTTGACTAAACCAAGAGCCACCTTTTTGAATCCTTTCTGTGCCCTTAGTCGCTCCTTGAGGATTATATGCAATTCCTTCTTTTCTATATTCTGCATCATTAGCTGCAGGGTTATTGTTATTATAGTCAAAACACCATTCATAAACATTACCTGTCATATCAAAAAGACCCAAGGCATTTGGCTCTTTGCTAGCTACATGGCTAGTTTCAATAACAATTGGAGAGAAATCTACCCAGTCAACGTCATCCCACCACTTATTACAAACTGCTACTCGCTTTAGTTCTATCATAAGTGTTTCGAGTGTTTCTCCTTGTGGAAGTGTGATATCCACAAAACCTATTGGTTTTTTCGCTCCTGCTGCACTATTTAGGTTAGTTAAATAAACACTACCATATTTTTCTGCATTTGTTTTGTCTAGCGAATCTCCCTCAATTCCTTGATACCTAGCTGCCAATTCCCATTCAGCTTCTGTTGGAAGACGATAGCCTTTTTTAGTCATATCAGCAAAAGCTCCATCACATTCTTCACTTGTTGCGTCTTTTAGAACAGTGCTATCTGTTTTGCTTTTTCTATACACACAATTTTCTTCACTATTGTTTTTCATTTGTGTGTAGGCATTGCACCAGACAATTGCATCTCGCCAATTTATCCATGTGACAGGGTGGTCGCTTTTCTCTGCTGTAGGAGCTTCACCTTCTGTACCTCTTCCTTCTTTGCCTTTGCACTCAAATTTATATTGATGAGCTTCTGCCCACATACGCACTTCATACCAAAGTTTGTATGTTGTTTCAGTTTTTGCAATTGCATAGGAAGAAAGTTTCACTTTCCTACCTTGCACAAACACACCTTTCCAATAATCATTTTCTTCTGGTAACTGACAGGAGGGTGCTTTGCCTTCAATTTCTGATGTTGGCACTTGAACAAATCCTTCCTCTACTGCTATCACAGTATTTTCTGGCTTATTATGTATTTGCGACTCAGTAGGGGTTTGTTTACAAGCAAGCAACATAAAAGCCGTTAGTGTTAGTAGTGTAACAGTTTGCTTTTTCATTTTTATCTCCTTATCATATGATAGTCTAAAAGACCATAAAATAAGTATAAAACCGTATATTTTGGTTGTCAAGTTTGATATAAATTAAATATTAAAATTCATGGCAGTTAACATATATCATGGGATTGTTTAGCATTAAAATACGAGATGAAATAATCCTCTGTTCTTGAAAGGGCTTTTAGCAACGAGCCTGCGAAGAAGAAGCTTATTCTTAAAGTTAGTTATGCTTTCTCAAAAAGAACTATATTCCACTTCTAACAAAAACAGTGGCAATAGTTTTAAATAGTATTGAAAGATCTAGTAAAATAGAACAGTTTTTTATGTAATATAAATCATGTTGCATTTTTTTGCATGTATCTAATATAGAAGGAGAATGGTATTCACCCGAAACTTGATCCCATCCTGTAATGCCTGGCTTTACTAACAGTCTTTGCTTATAAAATGGGACTTCTTTTTCTAAATTTATAGCAAGTTCTGGTCTTTCTGGTCTAGGACCTATGATAGACATATCTCCTTTTAAGACATTTATGAATTGAGGAAATTCATCAAGCCTAGTCTTTCTTAAAAAGCTACCAACTCTGGTTATTCTAGCATCTTTTTTTTCTGTTGGAGCAAATGTGTTGCCATCTACATACATGGAACGAAATTTAATAATTGAAAAACGTTTTCCACCTCTTCCTTCTCTAATTTGCTTAAAAAGAACGCCCCCTTTGCTATCAAACTTTATTGCAATTGCTATAATAAAAAAAGGCAATAGCATGAGCGAAAGAATTAAAAGTGAAAAGCATATATCAAAAAGTCTTTTAATGAAGAAAAAATATTGTCTAGAACTTAAATCAATGTTAGACAAAATCCATGTGTCATGTATTTGACCTACAGGCACTTTTCTTAAAATTATTTCGTAAAATTCATGAAGCAATATAAATTGATGATGAGTTCCCATTAATGCAAACAAATCAGACTTTATACTAGAATCAATTGCTCTATCATCTGCTAGAATAATTATGTCAGGTGATGATTTTTCTAAAATGTTTAATAAACTTTGTCTATCTTTCAATACTTTAGTGTAGCTACTTAAACTTTCTTCAATTTTTGAATTACTTTCAAAGACGCCTACAATTTTATACTTAAAGTAATTATCTTTTGAAAGATATGGAATGATATCTTCGAGAACACTATCATAACCTATGAATAAGATTGATAAAGATTCTTTCTTTTTTGTTGAAACAACTGTGTAATAAAATCTCCAAAAAACTAATAGGATGAAGCTTATAAAGGAATATAATATCAAAAAACCTCTTGGTGTGATTGACGAAAAGAATAGATAAAATATTGAAAAACCTACTAGCATAGAAATAAAAGCAGAAGAAATCATTTCTAAAAGACCAGTGCGTTTCATGAGCATTTTGTTTAAGTTATACATTTTCATTGTGTACATTAACACTAACCACGTGGCAATTATTGGAATAAAATGCAGAATGTGGTTCAAAAAAATATCTAATCTTGGAAATTTATGATATCTTATAAAAAGTGTGATGTATACCGAAGAAAATAGTAGGAGTAAGTCCACACAGAAAACGCTAAACTGTCTTAGTTTTATTGTATTTTTTGTCATACCGTTTAAGGATTATATATTATGGAAAGGTATTATACAACCATAATGATTAGGCACAAATAAAAGCAAAAAGTCAATAAAAACTTTTCTAATACATTAAAAATCCTAATTGAAAAAATCTATATTTTGTTTATATAATTGCAAACATGAAAATATATCTAGCTTCTTCTAATAAACATAAGGCTTTGGAATTCAAGCAGTGCTTGAGTGGTGTTGATTTGGTTATGCCAGCGGATGAAAATATCAGCTTTTCTCCAGTTGAAAATGGAACCACTTTTCGCGATAACGCTATGATTAAAGCTATGGCATTGTATGATATTGTGAAGTCTCCAGTGATTGCTGATGATTCAGGGCTTTGTGTTGGAGCTCTGGATGGAAGACCTGGTATTTATTCGGCTAGGTATTCAACACCTCCCTTGCATACTGAAAACATTGCAGATTATGGCATTAATAGGCTACTCAAAGAGATGGAAGGTAAAAAAGATAGGGTTGCTTGTTTTGTGTGTTGCATTGTCTTATATATGGAAGAAAATAGATTTTTTGTTTTTCAAGAAATATGCAAGGGCAAGATAACAGAAAGCAAGAGAGGAATTGGTGGCTTTGGTTATGACCCAATTTTTTTTGTTGAGGAAATGGGAAAGACTATGGCAGAACTCACTCAAGAAGAAAAAAACACTATATCGCACAGAGGCAAAGCACTTAAAGCATGTAATGCTATCTTAAAAGATTTAATTTAGATATTATTATACCTTTCTTATAAAGCATTATCCTAGTAAAAACTTGTGGAGGTAGCTATGTATTTATTAATCAGTTTTATTATTATCACTTGTTTGCTTGCATGTTTTTTGAATTATTTAAAAAATAAGATACTTGGACATGATAAAAATTTATTTAGCTCAATACTTGAAGCTGTTTTACAAGTGCCAATTTCTTACCTAATGGCTATTATGTATTTTAAGTTTATTAAGCACAATAGTATTATTGATACATGTAATTATGTTTGGAAAAACAAGTATAACTACGTACTAAGAGTTCATGTGGTTACTATTATATGCTTAGCACTTATTTCATTGCTATCTTTTTTACTTAAAATTGAAGTTAAAAAGAAGACAGAAACTTCTAGAAAATCATATGTTTTTTTATTTATTTTTGTGTTTTTTATAATGCATTTTATAATGTTAGGCTTTTATTTTGATGCCATGTTTATAGACATTAATATTAATCAA
>CAUUAF010000032.1:0-16634 GCA_963543085.1 uncultured Treponema sp.
GTGCTTTTGATGATGATTTTAGATTTAAGATCCTTTTTTCATGCTGATGCCCTGGCTGGAAAGTCTAATATGATTAACTAGATGTATAAAAAGATACCGGCGAAGAGGCTTGAACTCTTACGGGGTCGCCCCCAATAGATTTTGAGTCTATCGTGTATACCATTTCACCACGCCGGCAATATGAACACGCTCACTATGGTAACAAATATTTTTTGTTTTGTAAATAGCTTAATAAGTATAGAGCAAAGTTTTTTTTTGTAATAATATCATCATTAATAATATAAATATCTGCTTTGTTTTCAAGATTTTCTATATTTGTATTAAAAGAGGAACTTTTTTGAGCATTCATATACAATATTTAGTTTTTATTAGTAATTCATCTCTATAAATATAGAAATTCTACAATATCATCACAAAAGTTCCAGCAGTGATTAAACTAGCCCCTATTAGAGATTTAAAAGTAAATTGTTCATGCAAAAATACGAATGCTAAAATTAAAGTGAATACAACGCTTAATTTATCAATTGGAACCACTTTAGAAGCTTGCCCCATTTGCAATGCTTTGTAGTAGCAAAGCCATGAAGCTCCTGTTGCTAAGCCTGAAAGAATTAAAAAGATCCAGCTTTTCTTGCTTATCGCAGAAATATCAGGTTTTCCTACCGTAATAAAAACCATAAGCCATGCCATCAAAACAACAACAATAGTCCTTATTGCTGTTGCTAAATTGGAGTTAACTCCATCAATTCCAACTTTTGCTAATATAGATGTAAGAGCAGCAAATATTGCTGAGGCGATTGCGAATAATACCCACATTTTTTTCTCCTTGCTATGTGTTTTCTCGGTATTCTATGCCTGATAAATTAATTACCGTGTTATTTTTGAGGAATTGAAATATATATAAAAATGTAATAATATTATTTTCTATGGAAGTTATGAAACGTAGTATTACATGTGGGAGCTTGAATTCTTCACATGTAGGACAAAAAGTTACCCTAAATGGATGGGTTCATAGAAAAAGAGAACATGGAGAGATTTCTTTTTTTAATTTGAGAGACAGATATGGCATAACGCAAATTATGATCGATTCTGATTCTGACGAAGAATTAAAAATAATCTCACAATCAATTAAAATGGAATATTGTGTCGCAGTTGAAGGGACTGTTAGACTTCGCCCTGATGAAATGATTAATCCTGACATGGCTACAGGGGAGATTGAGGTTAAGGCAGAGAAGTTAATGATTCTTTCAACGTGTGAAGTTCTTCCTTTTCAAATTGATGAAAAAACGAATGCTAATGAAGACTTGCGTTTGAAGTATAGATATCTTGATTTGCGGTCTTTTTCAATGCAAAAGAACATCATACTTCGTTCTTTGTGTTCTTTTGCAGTTAGAGACTATCTAACTCATCAAGGTTTTCTAGAAATTGAAACTCCAACTTTTATAAAATCAACACCGGAAGGTGCTAGAGACTATCTTGTTCCATCTCGTCTATACCACGGGAAATTCTATGCACTTCCTCAGTCTCCTCAAATATATAAACAATTATTGATGGTTTCGGGATTTGATAAATATTTTCAAATTGCTCGTTGCTATAGAGATGAGGATGCTAGAGGGGATAGACAACCTGAGTTCACCCAAATTGATATTGAAATGAGTTTTGTTTCGCGAGAAGATGTTTTAAATCTTACTGAAGGTTTGATGGGATATGTCTTTGAAAAATGCTTAGGCAAAGATATTCCAGAACATTTTGAACGTCTCGCTTACGATGATGCGATTGCATTGTATGGAACAGACAAACCAGACTTACGCTTTGATATGAAGATTCAAAAAGCGGAGGCTCTTTCAAGTATCGGAGATTGTCCCTTCTTTAAGGACGCTGTAGAGAAAGGTCATGTTATTAGGGCATTAGTTGTGGATGGGCAAGCTAGTGCGTACAGTAGGAAAAAGATTGAAGAACTTGAAGCTGTTGCCAAAATATATAAGGCAAAGTCTTTATATTGGATGAAAGTAACTGATAATGGTTTTGAAGGTGGTATTGCAAAGTTCTTTCATGATAAAAAAGCTGTTTGTGATTTGTTAGGAGCAAAAACTGGAGACTTATTGCTTTTCACAAGTGATGAAGCAAAGATTGCTTCAGTAGCATTAGGAGCTGTGAGAAGCAAACTAGGTAAAGATTTAGAGCTTTTTAGAACTGATGATTTTAAGTTTGTGTGGATTGTAGACTTTCCACTTTTTGAATGGAATGAAGAAGAAAATAGGTGGGAAGCAGCACATCACATGTTCTCAAGTCCACAAGAAAAATATCTTGAAACGTTAGAAGAAGATCCTGCTTCTGTTAAGGGAGATTTGTATGACCTTGTTCTTAATGGATATGAAATAGCTTCTGGTTCTATAAGAATACATGATTCTGCCTTGCAAAAAAGGATATTTAATATTGTGGGCTTTAGTGAAGAAGAAGCTGAGAAGAGGTTTGGCTTTTTAACAAAAGCATTTAAGTATGGAGCTCCGCCCCATGGAGGAATTGCCCCAGGGTTGGATCGTCTATTGATGATTATGGCAGAGCAAACTTCAATTAAAGAGGTTATTGCATTTCCTAAAAACTCTTTTGCAGTAAGTCCTATGGATGAGTGTCCTTCTGAAGTTGATGAGAAGCAACTTCAGGAGTTAGGTTTAATCATTAAAGATGCCTCTAAAAACTGACACACAGAAATGGGAAGCTTCTATATTACGCATGGATGAAGATCATTTTTTTGATATCATTCATGCGTATTTTGGTGAGATAGAAACTCCATTTAATAAGCACAAACTTTTAGAAAAGTTATCCTATTTTCTACTAAACGAAGATACACAGAAGAGTATCGTGAATGCTCTCGATTATGCGGATATAAGATTGCTTTCTACCATACACTACCTAAAAGCTCCAACTGTGTCTACTCTCGTGGATACTTTTGATGTTTATCTATCTGAAATCAAAAAAAAGTTAATTAATCTTGAAGAAAGACTCTTGATATATAGAGAAACTGATAGTGAAAATTATACAAAGGTGCAGTATAGTATCAATCCTCTTCTACTTGATTCTTTGCTTCATCTTTTGGGCAAGTCTTTGTTTTTGCCTTATGAAAAATTAGAAAAACCTAAGAGTATTGAACCATTATTAACTCCTGTATTTTTCTCTTCATTTTATTCTTATATATCGAATAATACTGATATTTTTAAAAAAGATGGTACATGTAAAAAGAAAATAACTGATAGCCTTTTTGTAATCTTCCCAGCATTAAAAGACAATGAGGAAGTTATTGAGCTTATATTTGATTGTTTTGTCAATTTAAAGCTGATTAAAAAATATGAAAATGAAGTTATAATAATAGAAGAACATTGGAAAAAATTTGCTAGCCTAAGTCATTTTGAAAAACTTATCTATCTTTGTGTTGCAGGAATTTTTTACACGGAGGAGTGTCCTATAAATCCTGCAGAAATACTTAGTGAATTATTAAGCAACTTAAAAGAAGGTGCTTGGTATGATGCTAGAGATATAAATATAGCTTTATTTTTAATATACAAAAAACACCTTGAAGTTTCTGAATCAATAAGTCCTAATATTAATTATACATTTTTTAATGCTTTTAGGTATTTATCAGAGTATTATAACGAAAGTATTGGCATATTGGATATTGCAGAAAAATTTGGTTTATTAATTAGAAAAAAGAATTTGTTAGAATTTAATGAGTATTTTAGAAACCTTGAAGAAGATGAAAAACCATTAATTATTTCTAGTACTTATGAAGTTACGTTGAGTCAAAATGCCTCTCTTGATAATCTACTTCCAATATTAAATGGAATGAAAATTCAAAAATCACAAACTTTTGCAACTTTTGAGTTTAGTAGACAGTCATGTGAAAAATTATTTCAAAAAGAGATGACTTCAGATGTGATTATTGAAAAATTACAATATGTGTCGGCACACCCAATCCCACAAAATATAATTGCTTCCATTGAACAATGGTATAAAAGCTATAAGTCTATATCTCTTTATTCAGGTTTTGTGTTGTGCGTTGATGAGAAGAAAAGAAAGTTTTTTGAACACGGCACGCCTCTTTCAGCTCTTGTTAAAAAAGAAATTAGTGAAGGAGTTTATTTGTTGTCTAGCTCAAACATAAAAGAAATAAACAAACAGTTAAAAAAAACTGGGTTAGACTTTATATTTTTTAATAACAAAGATTATAAGATAGATTCAGACTTGGTTTATAATGCTTTAGACAAAGAAGTTGTAGCCTTGGAACACAAGGAAAAAAAAGAATTATTGGCTAAACTAAAGGAATTTGAAGCTGAACGTTTGTTACAAGAAGAAAAGTTTATTGAAAAACTAGAGAGTGAAGGATTAAATGAAGGGTTAAAAGATATTTTACTCGGGCGAATTAAACGTAGAGTAGTCTTAACAGAAAAACAGCTTTTGCCTGCAACAATTCATAAAACTGCAAGAGAGATTAATGCCTTTGATTTTCTTGGAAAAGTAAAATTTTTAGAGGAAGCTAAAGCACAAGAGTATCTATTAGAAGTTACAACAAATGATAAAAAAGTTGTGGTAGGTTATGTTGAAGAATTATGGAAAAATTTTAAAGGTAACACTGTGGTTCGTCTTGATTCAGATGCTTATTACTCAATAGATAGTAAATATATTGAAGTATCTCAAATATTAAAAATTAAAGTTGTAGTTCAGTCTATATTTTCTTAGAACCTATGAAAGTCAACATAATAACTGCATTTACAAGAAAAAATAGGGTTATAGGAAAAGATGGAACTCTTGTGTGGAACATCCCTGAAGACTTAAAAAGATTTAAAACTTTAACAATGGGGCATTTTTGTGTTGTGGGCTATAACACTTTTATAGGTCTTCCGCCCTTACCAAATAGGCATTTAGTTGTTCTGTCTAAAAAACATGACATGGCAAAAGAAGTAGGGCTCTTTGCAAGCTCGTGTGAACAAGCAATTGATATAGTGAAAAAGCATAATGCAAATGAACTTTTTTGTATTGGTGGGCAAAAAACATATCAAAGTTTTCTTCCAATAGCTAATACACTTTATATAACGGAAGTATTAGAAGAATATGAAGGAGATACTTTCTTTCCAGAGTTTGATAAAAATAAATACAACTTAATTGAAGAAATACTTTTAGAAAAAGTTGTGTTTAAAACATATCAAAAGAAATAGATTAGCAATACATTGACAATGTTTTATAATTTCCTTAATATAGAATTATAATTCAATATTAAGGAGTGTTTTTGTGCAAGTATTAAAAGATGAGGTGAAAGAACGCATTTTATTAGCTGCTGAAGATTCATTCTATAATAAAGATTATAGAACAACCAAGTTGTCCGAAATTGCAGAACTTGCTGAATGTCCTACTTCTTTAATTTATACATATTTTAAAAATAAAAGTGAACTCTTTAATGCAATAGTAGCACCAGTTTATAATGATTTTTTTAAAGGACTAGAGAAGGAAGAAAGTACTGAAGGAGATATGCTTGAACGCTTAGAGAAATCTGGTGAAGGTTATTTGAAACAGCTATTAAAAAATCATAGAAAGTTAGTTATTTTAATTGATAAGAGCACTGGCACTGATTACGAAAATGCAAAAGAAAAAATGGTAAGCCGTCTTCAAAAGCATATTGAAGATGGTATGGCACGTTATTCAAAACAAAAATATGACCCAATGCTTTCTCGCCTTCTTGCTAGTAATTATACAGAAGGTCTTTTAGAAATTGCTCGTCATTACAAAAGCTATGAATGGGCAAAAAACATTTTATCCTTAATGAATCAATGCTATTATAAAGGAGTTCAATCTTTGTAATGTGCCCTTTTTATTCTTTAAAAGAGTAGATATCCATATTTGAAAACTGAATTAATATTCAATTTAGGAGGTAAATAGATGAATGAATGTTGTAATGGAAGTAAGAAAGCAAATATTATAAGTAGTATTTTTATATTGTTAAAATCTCTCGTTAAGTTGGCTTTTCAAATTTTAAGTATTTGGTTAGTAGCTCTTATTTTAACTAAAGATATTTACAATATCAAAATAATTTTAGGAGTTATGTTTTTAATTTTATTGTTAAAAAATATTTTTCTCTTTTTGGCAATAAGCAAAACCCATATAAATGCCTATAACACTCTTTTTAATGTTAGAAACAAAATTATAGATAAGTTGATGATTTTGCCTTTAGGCTTTTTTAAAAAACATACAACAGGAGAACTTACTTCAATTATGCAACAAAGCCCTGAAGCTTTGGAGTTTTATCTAGCCCATGGAAAGCCAGAAATTATTGAAGTAATTATAGTTCCTCTTCTTTCTTTTTTATTTCTTCTGTTTATAGATTGGCGCATTGGTCTTTTGATGTTGGCTGGAGTACCTTTAATGTTTTTAACCCAACTGATTTTTCAAAAGACTATGGAAAATGGTCTTAAGATGTATTTTGAGCATGAGACTAAAATGAAATCATCATTAGTTGAATATATAAAGAATATAGCAGTAATAAAATCTTTTGCAAAAGATGAAAAAATAACTAATGATATCCTAAGAACGTGTAGAAATTATTGTTATTATGTAAAGAAAAGTATGGTTATGGCTTCTTTACCAATGGCACTCATTGATGTATTTATGGAAATTGGAGTTGTTATTGTTATGATTTTAGGAGTTTTTCTTTTTTACAATAAGGAAATAACTTTGGTCAATCTCATAATGTCTATAACGCTTTCTTTAATCTTTACAGAATCTATAAGTAAGACTGCTACCCTTCATCACTATTCAATGATGTTTAAGGAAGCATGCAAAGAAATAGACAAAATACTTTTAGAAGAAACACCTAAAAATAAAACAAAAACTTTGTTAGCAAATGGAGATATTGAATTTGAGAATGTAAGCTTTAAATATGGTGATGAATATGTAATCAAAAATATTAGTTTTCTAGTAAAGAAAAACCAATCGATTGCACTTATTGGAGCGTCAGGAGGTGGGAAAACAACTATTGCAAATCTTTTAATGGGATATTGGGATGTTTGTGAAGGAAGTATTAAAATAGCAGGGCAAGATATAAAAGAAGTATCTCTTTCTTCTTTAGCTAGTATGATTGGTAGCGTATCTCAAGAATCCATATTATTTAACATGAGCATTTTTGACAATGTTGCTTTAGGAAAAAGGGGAGCCACTTTTGATGAAATGGTTAATGCATGCAAAAAAGCACGTTGTCATGATTTTATCACTTCTTTACCAAATGGTTATGAAACAAATATTGGGGAGCTAGGAAGTAAGCTTTCAGGAGGACAAAGGCAACGCCTTTCCATTGCACGCACAATATTAAAAGATGCTCCAATTCTTATATTAGATGAAGCAACATCATCAATAGATGCTCAAAACGAAAAAGAAATATTAGCTGTAATAAAAGAAATGAGTAAAGAAAAAACTGTCATTACAATAGCTCACCACCTGAATACAATAAAAGATGTGGATAAGATAATTTTATTAGGAAATGGAAAAATTGTTGCAGAAGGAACACATGATGAATTATTAAAAAATTCAGTTGAATATAAAAACATGGTTGAAATTGAGAATAAAGTTAGAGAATGGGAATTGTAGGAGGGAAGGTATGTTTAAAGAAATGTTATCGATACTTACAAAAGAAGGAAAGAGAGAATTAATTATTTCTGCAATATTTTTTTGCCTTTATGGGCTTTCATCAGTTGCAATGTTGATTATCATACTCAATACTATATCTGCCATCAACCAAGGCGGAGCTATTAGCTATTCTAATCTTTTCATTTTAGTTAGTTTAGTTTTATTCAAAGGAATATGCAACATGATTGCTGATATGCAAAAACACAATGCAGGTTTTTGTGTGGTGCAACGCTTAAGAGAAAGAATCATTTTATCTTTTAAAAGTTTCTCACTGGGTTTTTATACAGATAAGAGACTGGGAGAAATGAACACAATATTACATAAAGATGTTGATAATCTTTCTATGGTAACAGCTCATGTTTGGTCGAGAATGTTTGGAGATTTTTTAATTTCTATCTGTGTTTTTCTATACATGCTTTACTTAAACTATAAAATAGCATTTATAGCTTTTTTGTCAGTTCCATTAGCTTTAGTTTTTCTATTTTTTTCAATTAAGAAAATAGAAAAACTAGAGAATAAAAATAACAATGCTTTATTTGATATGGTAAGTTTATTTATAGAGTTTGTTAGAGGAATACAAATACTAAAGAGTTTTGGAAAAAATGATAGTTTACAAAATGACTTAAAAGAAAAGACTCATATTTTTGCAAATACTTCAAAATACTTATCAATTAATAAAGCAAAAGAATTATCAAGTTATAATTTTATATTAGATTTAGGCTATTTTAGTGTTCTGCTTGTTTCATCTTTCTTTGCATTTTATGCTGAGATAGACATTTTTATGTTTATTATAATTGCAATAGTCTCAAAAGAGTTTTATCGTCCATTTCATAATATGGATATGTATTACATGTATTATATAATGGGAATAGATAGTTATAAAAGATTGAAAAATACTTTTAATGAAAAGCCTATATATGATAATAAAAACGGGAAAGTTCCAAAAAAGAGTAATATAGATTTTAGAGCGGTGAGTTTTAAGTATGAAGATAATTCTTTTGCATTAAAAGATTTGAACTTTGAAATACGAGAAAAAGAAATTACTGCATTAGTTGGAGAATCAGGGGCTGGTAAAAGCACAATCACTAATTTACTTTTAAGGTTTTATGATGTTGAAAAAGGAAAGATAACAATTGATGGTATTGATATAAAAGAAATCCCGTACGATGAACTATTGAAACGCGTTGGATTAGTGTTGCAAAACACGCAACTATTTAATAATACAATTGAAGAAAATATTAGAGTTGGCAATAAAAATGCAACTATGGAAGAAATTATTGAAGCTTCAAAAAAAGCGAGACTCCATGATTTTGTGATGAGCCTACCAGATGGTTATAACACAAAAGTTGGAGAAGATGCCTCATTTTTATCAGGAGGGCAAAGGCAAAGAATCTCCATTGCTCGAACATTCTTAAAAGATTCTTCCATTCTAATATTGGATGAAATTACAAGTAATATTGATGTTGTAAATGAAGAATTAATACAAGAAGCAATAACAGAATTAGCAAAAAACAAAACAGTTATTATTGTGGCGCATCGCTTAAAAACAGTTAAAAATGCTCATAATATACTTGTTTTCAAAAATGGTAGATTATGTGAAAGTGGAAAACACAACGAATTGATGGATAAACATGGTGAGTACTATAGGCTTTATAAAATGCAAGAATAAGAACTTTTCAATGTAGGGGAATACCTTACATTGAAAAAAAATACTTAAGACAAAAAATCTGGCAAGAAGTTGCTCCATTGACGTAATAAAAATGCTTCTTCTAAATGAGCTGTTGCAATTTTATCTACACCTTCAATATCTGCAATAGTGCGTGCAATTTTTAATACTGCATGACTTCCTCTTCCTGAAAGTTGTTTTTTTTCTGTTAACTTAGAAAACTCCCTACTAGCCTCATCAGTTAAACTACAAGTATGGGTTGTATTGCGTGGTAATAAATTTGCATTTTTATATTCAATAAAAGAAGGTATATCCTTTTTATTTTTTCTATTAGAACGCTCCAGTTGTAATTCTCTAGCTTTTTTTATATTCCTACGTAAATCTTCTATTGAATGTGTCGTTTCTTCTAAAAGACTTGAAGCTGAAGGAGGAAAAACAGGAATGCGTAAATCAATCCTATCAAGCAAAGGAGCAGTAAGTTTTTTCCAATAATTTTCTACTACTTGAGGCATACAGGTGCATACTTTGCCTTCTGCTCCAAAATTGCCGCAGGGACAAGGATTACAAGCGACTAAAAGTTGAAAATTAGCAGGGAAGGTGCTACTTCTTCCAGCCCTACTCACTGTAATTCTTCCTGTTTCTAGAGGGGAACGGAGTGTTTGCAAAACTGTTGTCTTAAATTGAGTAGCTTCGTCCAAAAACAACACACCACCATGTGCTAAAGAAATCTCTCCTGGTAAACAATTTCCAGCACCTCCAATCATACCTTCAAGACTAGCGTTTGGATGTGGCATTCTAAAAGGAGGGCGACGTATCAAAACATCTTTTTTATCTGAATTTTCTCCTAAAAGCCCAGCAACACTGTATATACGTGTAACTTCATGTGAAGTTTTAAAATCCATGTCTGGTAATAAACTCTGAAAGCGACGTAAAGACAATGTTTTACCACAACCAGGAGGACCATAAGCCAATAAATTATGTCCACCAGCAGCAGCTATTTCTAAAGCTCTAACTAAATTATTTTGACCCTTAATATCTTGAAAACTTTCTTCATCAAAGCCTGAATCATGTTGCATATTATTTTTTTCATCTGTCCATACAACTTCAACATTATTATCATAGACATCTTCTTCTTTGTCTTCTTCAAAGTATAAGCCTTGTGTAGCTTTTCTCCTATAATAAGAGAGTTCTATATTATCAACTACTTCAAATGCTTCTCCCAAACATGAAACACCAAAAACTTTTATATTTTTCAGTATAGAAGCTTCTTTTTCATTTTCTTTAGGAACAACGAAATATTTAATTCCATGTTGAACACCTGTTGCCACAGCTCCCAGAACACCTCTCACAGGACGCACATCTCCAGAAAGTTCCAATTCTCCCATAACCATTATTTTTACTTCGTTTAGTTCACTTGCCCCTCTATTTAATCTTGCAATTAAAACTGATAATGCTATAGGTAAATCAAAAGAACTTCCATCTTTTCTTAAATCAGCAGGACTCAAATTGATTAGAATTCTAGATTGCGGGAACTCTATATTTGAGTTTTTGATGGCGACCTTCATTCTTTCTCTTGCTTCTTTTACTGCACTACCTGGTAAACCAACAATGTCAATAACAGGTAGACCAGCTCTCAAATCTGCTTCTACTCTAATTATTTCTCCCTCATATCCAAAAGACGAAAAACTTAATATATCCATAATAACCCTCTCCACAAAGATTCTTGTATCGGTATTATGAATTATTATTGTAGTTTTGGCTCAAGAATTTTCTAAAAATAATAAAAAGTTTCTATAATATGAAATTAATTGATAATAAAATATCGCCCTCTATAAAATCATAGTTGATTATGCTACTATAGATTCCATGAAGATATATGAAAAAGACATCACTACTTGCCTTGATGGCATTCAAGTGATTTCAATTAAAGGCTCACCAAAAAATGTAGTTGCCTTGCATTATGACTCCCGAAAAGTAGTTCCTTCTTCCGCGTTTTTTGCTCTTGATGGTATTCACACTGATGGAAAAATTTTTATAGACAAAGCTATCCAAAATGGAGCAGTGGCAATAATTTATGAAGGAGAATTAGAGCATTTTCAAGATAATATTTTGTATATAAATGTAAAAAATATAAGAGAGGCAATGGCAAAGATTGCTACCCACTTTTATGCAGAGCCTTCTTCATCTCTTTGTGTGATCGGTGTTACAGGAACTGAAGGGAAAAGTAGCACAACTTCTTTTATTTTTCAATTACTAAGGTTGTGTAAAGAAAAAGCAGGTTTTGTTTCTACAGTTAGCTATTCTTATGGCAATGAGACTCATCTCAATCCTGAACATCAAACGACGCCTGAATCTACTCAAGTGCAAGAACATTTAGCAAAAATGAGAGACGATGGAGTTTTTTATGCAGTTTTAGAATCTTCATCACATGGACTATCCAAAAAAACTGCCAGACTTAATGGTGTGTTATTTGATGTAGGAGTTTGCCTAAACATAACAGAAGAACATCTAGAATTTCATAAAACACTTGAATGTTATAGAAGCGATAAAGCAAATCTTTTTAGAATGATTGGAGATAAGAATACTCATAAGAAATCTTCTGTTGATGTGCCTTCTTTTGCTGTGATAAATGAGGATGATGAAAATTCTCGATATTTAAGAAGTATAATAAAAACAGAAGTTTATTCTTTCACACATGATAAGGAAAAACTTAAAACTATAAAAAACATATTTTTGATTGATGAAATCAATGAAGAAGAATATTTAAACTTTTCAATTTCTTATTTTGAAAATGGAAAGTTAAAAACTACAAATATTAAAACAAAACTTCATGGTTCATATAATGCTGACAACATCACAGCTTCTATTATAGTTGTGTGCCGTTTATTAAACATAAAGATTGAAGATGTATCCCCCCTTGTCTCAAACATAGAGCCAATTAAAGGCAGAATGCTTTCCATAGATGAAGGGCAAGATTTTGAAGTAATTGTTGACTATGCACATACTCCATCTTCATTTAATGCTATTTTTCCTCCAATACGAGAACGTATTAAGAAAAGGGGAGGGCGTATTATAAGTCTTTTTGGTTCTGGTGGGGAACGTGATATACAAAAGAGAGAATCACAAGGTCATATTGCAGATCTTTATTCTGATATAATCATTTTGGCAGATGAAGATCCAAGAGGAGAGAATTCAGTTGCTCTTTTAGAAATGATTGCAAAAGGCATTAAAAATAAAAAAAGAGATGAATCATTTTTTATAATTCCAAATAGAGAACAAGCAATAGAGAAGGCTTTTTCTATAGCAAAAAAAGGTGATGTAGTGCTTCTTCTCGGCAAAGGACATGAAAATTCTATAATATTCAAAGATAGAATAGCTCCATATGATGAGGAGAATACAGCTCGCTCAGTTTTAAGGAAGCTACTCTTTTAATATTCTGTGATATAAGGCTATATTAAAATATAGCCTAACAGATGTAATTCAAAGTAAGAATAAAACCATATACCTAGAAAAACATCTGATTAGGATAAAGATACTTTACTTCAAATGATTAAGAAGTGATGACTGATAAAGATTTCCCAAAACGCTTAAAGAAGCTGAATGAATAAACTCATACATTTTTAAGTCAGTTATTGCTTTTGTAAAATCTAAATCTGCTTCACGAGATTCTGCAGCTGTTACATTAAGGGTTTGATTACTAAGACGAGCCAAAACTGCCTCAGCTCTACTATACCTTGCTCCTAGTTCTGTCATTCTTGTTGTAAGGGTGTCAATGCTTCCATCAATTGCTCCTAATACCTTTCCCCCTAATGCTTCCTGATCTCCTGCAAAAAGAGCGTCTCTCATTGCAATGACAGCGTCAAAAAGAGAGCCACCAGAAACACGCACTGAGTTAGCAATATTATATGGTGCTTCTCCTTCTTCTTTAATTAAGCCTAATTCAGAAAGAACAGAGCTACCCTCTCCATCTTGCAACCATAATTGATGAGAATCTACAGTCACCAAGGATAAACCATTAGTTACAGGGTCAAGGTGTGCTTTTATTGGAATTCCAGAGTCATTTATTTTAGAAACAATTGCATAGACATTGTCTCCTTCAGTTAGGTTAATATCCACTCCATCAAGTGTTATAACACTATCAAAAGGCACTATGTAATCCCTAGCATCAGTTGAAGAAAATAACGATTGACGCTCTGCCCAGAAAATCCTATCACCAACATTATCTGCTAGAATATAGTTTTGTTCGTCAGTTTCAATAACTTTTGCTCCCAAAGTACCTACATAACGCACATCAGTGATTACACTTTCATCAGCTCCATACACATTGCCCCACACAGCTTCAAAAGGCTCTGTAAAACTCTTTGCACCTGAGAAAACCCTAACTCCATCAGCTGTAGATGCGTTTCCGATTTGAACCAATTCCTTTAACAATTCATCCACTTCATTGGCAGTTTTTTGTAAATCTGAAGCTTGGTATACACCATTTGCATTCTGCACTGCGAGCGTTCTAATTCTGTGCATAATTTCTAATGTGCTATTTATGCTAGACTCAGCTACGCTATATTGATCTTGCAATGTCTTTGCATTTTTTTCAAAACGCTCAAGGCGAGCTAAAAATGACTTATATCTAACAGAGTGCCCTGCAGCTAATGGGTCATCCCTTAAGTTTTGAATTTTACGTTGAGATTGAATGCTATTATTCAATTTATGCAAGCGAGATTCCTGCTTTCTTATTGCGTAATTGCTATCTGTGTGTTGTATATTAGAACTTATGCGTCTCATTTTCATCCCCTCCGCAACGACAATCCTACGTTCCCTTATCGGCATGAGGTTTTTAAGTCTTTAAAAGGCACTTTTTAATGAATGAGTTTTATTTTGAAAACTTACAAGTTTATCATTAGCTTTTTATAATGGCTTCTACGTTTTCCATAAGCCTTTTTTGAGAATATGCACTTAATATGTAGGCATTTTTATTTCTACTATCAAATAATATGAAATCTCCACTTTCAATGGGCGTGCAAAAAATAGAAATTGATTCGTTTCTTTCAAGAGTTATTGTGAAAGTTTTTGTTGTATTGTTTTCTATAGGAAGACCATCAAAAATATCAATTGCAGTGAGACTCGAAATCGTTTTTTCTAGTGCAACAAAATAAGCTTCTTTTTCAAGAGTACGCAAAACCATATTTTCGTTCATTTCAATAGTATTAATTTGATTTCCATTTAATTTTGCCCTATATACTTCCATATCAAGCCAAAAGCTAGGTAATGTGTTTAAGAAAGGGCTTATAGCATCGCTTACACAGAAAACACTAGACGGCACATTGCCTCGTCTTACATATCTTAACTGCCCTGTTACATCAAGCTTTCCAACATGAAGGTCAAGTAAAATTTCTTTGTTTTGCCCAATAAAACGAATATTAAAAGCTGAATATTCATCAACAGAATATGATGAATATTCGTTAAGATTGTTTGTTATAAAAATTGCGTGTTCTTCCATATTTAATACATAAAAAAAACGTTTTATCAAGTCAGGCTGTATATAAAATTCCCCATAATCACGCTTTAACAAAAAAGCCTCTCCTCTTTTAACAATTCTAAACTCATTCAAGAATGGAGATGCAATATTTTTTGGCAATTTCAATATAATTTCTTCTGCCTCACTAATAATCTCATTGGGGGCTAGCCTTATAATCCTAGTTTGCAGTGAATAACGCACTCTATTAGAATGCCATGCAATGAGAAGTAAAAAAAATAAGATGATGTTAGCCAATATTAAAGCATAAGTTGATTTTTTAAGTTTTAGCATTTTCTTTAAGTCTTCTACTCACAAAAAAATAAATAGCTCCTGTTAAAATCAAAAGTGGAACTACAGCAAAGCAAATTATTCTAGCTCTTTTCACTATTGAATACATATCTTCATCATTAAGAAACTTAAAAGGAATTAAAACATGCTTTTTGTTTTTTAAGTCTAATAAATTGTCTTTATTAGAAACCCATTGCACGCAATTAATAGCAAATTCTAAATTGGAAGAAGAATCAGTATATTCAATTGCCTCACCAACCATGTTTTCATCACTAATAACCACAACTCGAGAAGGTTTTTCTCTATAAGAGGCTACACATCTCTTATTTTTTTCTAAACTAGAAAAAAAAGCAAATGAGTTAGCAAAAGGATCTGTGTTATAGTCTTTGTCTAAAACAATTCCTTCTTTTGTTGTTGTGGCTAGCCATTGCCATTTTTCATTTGCAGTAATAGAAGAAGGCCAAAAAGTCTGTAAGGTTGAAACACCAGAGCTTAAAATACTTTTTGAGTTTATATTTTCACGCAAAATAGTAGGCCAAAAGGGATAATTGACTGTTTGTGTGCTAGAGCCATCTTCGCTATTCATTTTAATTGGATAGTTTGCAATATCAAGGGCTAAATTGCTTTCAATTTCAATACCTTGCGAAGCTAACATTTCTATCAATGCATCGTTTGCCTTCTTTTTTGCAGTCCAGTCACCTTTAATATCAACTGTGTTTCCTGAAACAAAAAACACTGCACAACCTTTCTTCTTTAAGAATACATCAATGTATGTACTAGTTTCTTTATCAATATTTTTTGAACCAATAACAATGAGAGGGACATCCACTTTTAGTGCTTCTTTTAGTGGGAGTTTTAGCTCTTCAATAGTAAAACCTGCATAATTGAGCCATCTTTTTACATAGTCTTGAGTTTTATCTGAAATAAGAACTAAATGATTCGGAATTCTTCTATATTCGTCATCAAGTTGCAAAATAGAGTTTGTGATGTCATATTCTAAGTTAGAAATAGAAGCAATAAAAGGAATTACACGCGTCAACCCTCTAAGTTGAATAAGAATTCCTGAATAAAGATTTTGTGTTGTAGCTCCGTGCATTGCCAAAGTTTGAACGCTCTGAGAAGCAAAACCTAAGTCGTTGAGTTTTTTTTCTTCAATATCATCAGTGTTATAAAGTTTTACTACACAATTTGAATTAAGCTCAAACTCTTTTAGTAAATCGTAAAGATATTGCGTTTCACTTGCAAAAGAAGAAATGTTTGAAGAGCGAAACCAAGATATTTGCAAAGTGCTATCGATAGATTTCAATAAGTCTTTTGTGTATTGCGAAAGAGTGTATATTCTTTTTTCTGTAATGTCACACCTCGAATACCAAATATTTGATATGAGTAAAAATAGAAACAAAAGCAAGGTTAAAAGAGCAAATTGAAGCTTATATTCATTTTTCATTTTATTATTTCCTTCAACCTAAATATGTTTAGTTCAATACCAAAAACTAATAA
>CAUUAF010000033.1:0-16620 GCA_963543085.1 uncultured Treponema sp.
GAATCTTCTGTATCGTGTTTTGCAATTTCCTTTTGATAGGCTGCAAGATAATGAATAGTGTAGTCAATTCCAATACCTATAGCAAAACTTGCCACCATAGCTGTACCAATATTTAATTTAATCTTAAAAAAGCCCATAAAAGCGAAATTCAACAAAATTGAAATAAGAAGAGGCACAACACCAATAATTCCTGCTATCAACGATTTATAATAGATAGACAAAATTAAAAAAACTATAACAAGAGAAATACTCACTGAAATTAATTGAGATTGTACAACTAAATTATTAAGAGATTTTTCAACTAAAACTGAACCACCAATTTTTACGTTAACATCTTTTGGAAAATTAGTTCCTATAAATTCGTTTATAACTTGTAAAACTTCATCTGTGTCTTTTTGACCTACTGTACGAAGTTGCACATTAATTTTTAGAGCCTTTGGATTATAGATATTATCCACCATACCATCAACATTACCTGCAAGCAACAATAAATAGTTTTGTATTAAAGCATCTAATTCTTCAGGATTGGTTTTTCCATATTTTTTAACAGAAGTTGGTATTTCATAATAGGCTAAACCATTGTAATTAACCTTTTTAGAAAACTCTGTAAACACTTCATCTGCCGAAATATGTCGTTGTTCCCGCTCACAAACAATGTTATGAAGCATTTCTAAAACTTCCTCTTGCGTATAAGTTTTATTTGCCGACACAGAACTCATCTCTTCTGTTGATTCAGCACTAACAATATCTTCAATAATCTCTTCATCATCGCCAAAATTGCCAAAATCTAATGATTCAGTTTGTACATTCTCTATAGCTTTAATACCATCAGGACTTTCATCAGCGTTGTACACCTGATTAACTCTTTTAACCAATTCAACCAAAGACGTAACCTTACCAACATCTTTCACTTCTTTTGTTAGATAAAGAGATAGCTCATCACATGCCTTAAGCACTTCTGAAGAGACAACTCTTCCTTCCTTTTCTGAGCTCACCACTATATTAAGAAGCTTTGAACCTCCGAATTTCTCTCTTATGAATGCATCAGACTTAACAACAGAAACATCCGTATCAAAATATTCCATAAAAACATTATCAATATCAACTCGTCTAATTCCAAAGAATGAAATAACAATTGCTGCAAAAGCAAAAATCATTACAGAACGTTTATGCTCGGAAATCACAACAAATGTACGTGCAAAGAAAGCATCAATCATGCTAACATTTATTCCTTCCACAACTAAATCTTTACGAGGAGCTATCTTTTTAGGTCCTCTAATTATTAATATAGAAGGAATTAATGTGATTGAGATTAAGAAAGCAAAAAGAATACCAAGACTAGAAAAAAGTCCGAATTCGAAAATTGGAGAGACTGAAGTGAAACAAAAAGAAAAGAAACCTGCAAAAGTAGTAATGCTTGCCAAAAGAACAGGACGAATCACTTCATTTACGGCTTCAATAACCAAAGCTTTATGCTCTTCCTTATTCAATGTTTTTTCTTTCCTAGCTTCGTCATAATAGCTATTAATAACGTGAATTCCATACGCAGAACCCACAGCTATTAGTATTACAGGCAGAACAGTAGAAAGTATTGAAAGGGGAACAGAAAATAAGCCCATTGCTCCTATTGCCCAAATAGTTGAAACTAGAACTGTCAAAAGTGGCAAGAAAACACCTGAAAAACGTCTAAATGAAACAAACAAAACCAAAACTACTACAAGAATAACTAATGGAATCAACACACGTAAGTCGTGTGACGTAGCCTCGTTTACCACTTCACTGAAGACAGGCATTCCTGTAATGTATGTTTTAGAATCTCTAAATTTCCAGTCTTCAACTTTTTTCATTATTGCCTTGCAAGAAGCCATTGCTTCTTCAGTGCCACTTTCTTCATTTTTCACATTAAGAAAAACAAATATTTGCAATGCTTTTAAATCATCAGAAACAAGAGATTTCTCATACATAGACCAATCTCTAATCTTCTTTTTTATTTCTAATATCTCTTCCTTAGTTCCTTTAAAGTCTTCAGGAACTAATAAAGAACTAGACATATCACCATCATGCGAGCCTATATGAGTGGTGTTGATTATTGAAACTGTTTTTTTTACTAGAGGAACTTTAGATAATTCATCATTTAATTTTTTCACTTCTTGTAAAAATCTAAAGTCTAAAATGTTTGAATATTCACGCTCTATTCCAATCAATATAGGAACTTCATCTCCAAAACGATCAGATATTTCATTCATTACCATTCTAGCTTCTGCTTTTTTTGGAATAAAACGGAAATTATTGTTATCAAGATGAACTCTTGTTAGTTGCCAAGCAAAAAAAAATGTTATAAGCGATATCACCGTAGTCATTGTTCGAGGGTGTTTATAGAACGCGACAAGAGAAAACTTTTTCATAATAAGAAATATTCTAACAAAGAAATTACAAAAATACAATTAGAGATAAGAATGTGTTATGGATATTATTAGCCAAATATATTATATTCCAGTAAAGTAAAAATGAATTGATTATGTTTATAAATGCAAAAATAATTAGTAATTTTAAATATTCAACTCTTAAAAAAATCGTTTGTGCAAACCTTTTAGAAAATCATTGGTACATTACAAAATGTTAAATGAGTACATTAGCTAATGTTACGGTTGTACATTAGCTAATGTACTGCCCCCAAACCGCTCGATTTCGACATAGCAAATCGAGCGATTTGCACATGCGAAGTCGAGCGATTTCGATATCGCAAGTCGAGCGGTTTGCATACGCGAGAACATTAAGTTTTCACATCCGAGAGCGTTAAGTTTTGCAGTCTCATTAACAGAGGAAATAGACATGAGTATAGCAAAAATAAAAGAAAATTTAGCCTATATAGAGGAATACAAATCTTTTTCAGAAACAATGCAAGATGAAAGAGAAGAAGATATACAAGAGTGCAGTAGGTTTATCTAATCATGTAAAACATTATTGTTTTACCTCAATCATAAACTTAATTGCCCACTCAAATAAAAATCTTCTAAAGCCTTTGCTACCACTTTTATGTTGTATTTTTGAACATTTTCAGGACATTGCCTATCAGGATGAATAGAATTATTTATCACACACCTTGCCCATTCTTCAGCACTAGAATTAAGTGATAAAGGAAAATACAAATCACTCAATTCAGCTTCACTAGGCACTACAGTTGATGCAAAGCAGGGTAATCCATTAGCCTGAGCTTCAACCAACACAATTCCCAAACCTTCAAATATAGAGGGAAAAACAAAACTATCAAAAGCAGAATAATACTCTGCTATATTTCTCACACTCCCAGTAAATAGAACAGAGTCTAAAACACCTAAACCAGTAGCAAGCTCTTTAATTTTATCTTCAAGCTCCCCTGAACCTACAAGCATAAGAATTGCTTGCTTATTAAGTGTTTTTATCTTTTCAAAAATCTTTAATAAAAATTCATGGTTTTTGGCTTTTCTAAAAGCACCAACATGAGCTACAACAAAAGCACTTTCATCTATGTTATATTGTGCTCTTATTCTCTCTCTATTGCTTTTATTAAACAAAAATTTTTCAATCTCTATTCCGTTTGGAATTATATTAACTTCCCCAGAGCTTTCAGCTTTTTTTCCAAATTGCCAAATTGCAGCATCTCTTGAACAAGCAAATTTATGGGTTGCATATTTATTCATTTGTGTTTTTGCAAAAAGTTTAATAAGTTTTTTTATTCCCCTATCAGAAAATGATGAGTTATGCGAATGGGCAATTCTAATAGGAATACTAGCTTTTTTTGCCCCTGATAAAGTAAAACTACTCAATAGATTTAAGTGAGAATGAATAATACTATATTCATGTGCTTTGAAAAATCTAACTAGATCATTTTGATAAGACAAAAAATATTTAGATGACAATTTATTTAGATAGAAAAGCCTACCACCAAGAGAAAGTATTTCATCATCGAATGCCCCTTTTTCTTTTGAATGAATTAAAAAATCAAACTGGACTTTTTCTCTATCAATATTACGGTACACATTCATTAAAAATGATTGAATACCTTCTCTATTCATTTTAGGAACAGCATGAAGAACTCTAATAATATTCATATATTTTTCCTTAACTAATAAATTAAACATACATATTTTTTCTACTTCTATTACTGGTTATTTTATATATCACATACAACAATAAAGATATTATGTATGGAAAAGATAGCATTAAAGTTGGAGAAAAACTGCTTTTAACTTGCAAGATGTTTGTTCCATATTCTGCTATTGCAAATATAAAAACAGCAAGTAGACACAAGATAGGTTTTTTAACACCTAAAAATACTGCCAGAATTCCTATCCAACCTTTTCCTAAACTCATACTAGGCGTATATGCCCCAAGTCTAAAAACCAAAGCACTTCCTGCACAGCTTGCAAAAAAAGCAGCAAAAGCCCAAGAAGCAACCTTGTATTTACTGCATGAAATTCCATGCAAATATAAAGTTTCTTCATATTGACCTATATATTTTAATCGAACACCATAACTATTATATTTTAGAAAAAAATATAATAGAAATGTAAATAAACAGCCTATAATACTAGGTATAATTGAAGCACTTGATGTTATATGCGAACTTTTTGGAAATGAAGAAAATGCTATTGTATGAGCCTTGGAAAAATAATTCGTATAGAATGAAGAAATACCTTCTGCAAACATATTAATTGCAAGACCTACTAAAAATGGATTTGCTTTATATTTATTTATAAAAATAGCCATTAAAGTTATTATAAACACTATAATAACTGTGCTTGCAAAAAAACCTATCACTTTAGAACCTGTATATATAACAAATATCACTGAGAAAAAACCTGAAAGGCTAATAGCTCCTTCCATGAAAATACCTAAACTTCCTGTATATTCTGTTAATAATGCTCCAAGCATAGCAAATATTAATGGAGCAGATATTTTTAATATTGCTAGTATACTATATCTCATTATTCACCTCTTTATTTTGCATCCACCCTTTTATATTCTTTGAAGTTTCTACAAAAATCCAATCTTTTGAATTGTGTATTATTTTTATTGTTTCCCCGAGACTTGCATTCTCAATAATTGTTGAATTCATATCTGGGCTAGTATAAATTTTATTCTGTACTTCGTTGATAACTATATATTCTTTTCTTAAGTCATTTGCTTTTATTGCATAAGTTAATATTAAAATACCAACGCAAAAACTTAAAACATCATAAAAATTAAAATGCTTTTTTTTAACAATCTTTTTATATATAGGATAACTTAAAAAAATAACAGCAATTATTATGTTAAGAATGAAGAGTTTATAATGAAAAACTGCAAAACTATCTTCTAAGTTTAATTTCCTTTCTAATTCCATTCGTCTTCCTTTAGTGTCTGTATAAAAAAATGAATTACGCTCTTGTTTTCTTAATTCTTTTATTTGCTTTGCGATTTCAATTTCTTTCTCTGTATTTTGTTTTAATGTTTGTGTTTCTTCCAATTCTTTAATTAAAGTATTTTGAAAATGTTCTTTTGAGCTATCTTTTTCTATTTTTGTTTTTTCTAGGGACAACACTTCAAGAGTGAGGGCATCCAGCGATACCTTATATTCTTGTGTTTTGTTTATATCAAGGATTAAGTTAAATTCAGGTAATGGTTGTCTTCCCTTTTTTAGAGGAATCCACGAAAACATAACTATAGGTTTCCATGTTTCATCCATTTGAAATTCTAAAGGATAAGTTTTTAATTTTTCCATAAAAGCATTATTTGGTAATTCATATTGAATAGATATTTTTTGTTCTTCTTTTTTTTCAAATAAACCTTCAATAAGAATAAAATATTGTTTTCCTATAGTGAAAAAATGTTTTAGACTAAGTTCATAAAAACTTTGTTTAGTTATATCATTAGATTCTGTATATTCAAATATCCTAGTTCTAAACTGAGTGTCTTTTGATAATGGAGTAGCCTGAACTTCTAATTCAATAGTAGGAGCTTCAATTATATGCTCATCTATATATAGAAGAATATGATCTAATTTTATAAAACCCGTTTTTTTTATTTTATATTGGTTTTCAATAACAGTGTTTCCATTTTCTATAAATATATTGCTAGTCTCAAATTCTAAAAAGGAACCATCATTTAACACGATTTTAGGGGTGGAACTAAGCTTTGAATCCATATAAAATTTTATAATGAAAAACTCAGAAACATGAGCAACTCGTGGAAAGTATTCCATATTCATAATAGAAGGACTTGCAAAGGCAACGTTGTAAAAAGCAAGACTTATCACTAATAGTCGTATATATTTTCTTTTCTTGTAGTTTCCTTTTTCTCGTTCCATTCTTCTTTTGCCTCTTTTCTAAAAATATCCACAATAGCATTATAGATATCGTCATCTTCTTTCGTATTCATTTTTAGCTTTTTAGCTTTTTGAAGCATTTCATCATCTATTTTTTTTATGCTTAGCTCATAGTTGATTTTTGCATCTATCTTTGAAGGTTCTTTTTCTAACGATTTTTTGAAATAGTAAGCTGCTATTTTATATTCTTCTTTCTTAAAAGCAATTACTCCTAATTGATAAAATACTGATGAAGAAAGAGTTTCAGTTTTAGTGTTTTCTATCTCTTTAAGATTGCTTATAGCTGATGAGATTTCATTTTGCATTAAATATGTGCTGCTCAACGCGTATATCTCATAATCTACTCTATTTCCATTACTCTCTGCAATTTCTTTTGCATTCAAAAAATGATAAGTTGCCTGATTCCAATCTTTTTGTTGCCACGAAATATAACCTTTTAACATTGTAAGTTTTTCATTTTTATTGCAACCAAAAAAAAGAAATAGAAAAAATAGGCTATACCATTTTAGTTTCATAACAAATAATAACCCCTATGCAAAAAAGCAGCAGACTACATAAACTTAATTCAATACTAATAGTTTTAACTTCTTTTTTAAATATTACTCTTTCTGTACTACTATTATATTTATCCAATATAGAAAACATTTTTTTTAATGATAAAAAAGATGTTGCATTTATATATAAAGAGTCATTGCCTGATAGTTTTGCCATTTCAATCAATAAGTTTTCTTTTAATTGAGAGTGCTTGGTTATTTTCTTACCTTCTTCATTTATCACTTCTATATCTCCCCCTTCTTTAGTTCCTACTCCAACTATAATAAGTGTAATATCAGATTCTGAAATTTCTTTTGCAACATTTAATAACTGTCCTTTTGTTTCATCTCCATCTGTAAAAAGAATTATTATTTTAGAATTTATTCTTTCATTATTAAAAGAAGAAACAGCTTTCAAAAGTCCTAATTCAAGGTTTGTACCTGATGATGTAAGCCGAAGAGGAGAAACAGTGTTTATATTTTCTAACACGGTACTTTTTTCAAATGTTAATGGAACAGAAAGAACTCCATCTCCTTTTGCTAGCACTAAACCAAATGCATGTTGATTATATTTTTGCACAATGAAATCTGCTAAATATTTTGATGTATTAAGACGTGAAACATCATTTTCTTTTATAGTCATGCTATTTGAAACATCCATAACAAAAATTATTGAAGAACCTTTTTTTTGGTCTTTTACTAATCTGGTTCCATAAACAGGAGTTGCTAGTGCAATGCACAAAAAAATCCAGGCAATCGAAAATAAAAGAGTTCTTAATTTTAATTTTATAACATACCTCTTTGTATCTTTATCTATTATCTTAGTAAGACTTTTAATTCTTGTTAAATAAAAAATAGAAGCTGGAACTGCTAAAAGACAAAGTAATAAATATTGTGGATATAAAAACTTAATCATTCACTACCCCTATTATTACTCTAGCAATAACCCAACTGAAAATTATAAGTATTATAGAAGTCAGAATAAAATAAAATGCAACCTCATCTTTTTCTGTTTTAATAAAATAGGATGAACTCATTTTTGAATTCAATTCAGAAAAAAAACTATTTATATCTTCTAATGAAGATATACTAATGTATCTTCCGCCTGCAACTTGAGATAAAGTTTTTAATTCGCTTTTATTAATTTTTGTGTAATATTTTCCTGAATAATGTTTGTTTTGTGTTTTGTCAAAATACTCAAGTACACCATATCCTTCATTCCCTATATTAACAATATAAAGTTTGATACCTTTATGTTTTAGTATTTCGGCAACTATGTGTGGATTAATCTTTCCTGTATTGTTTTCTCCATCTGTTAATAAGATTATATATGACTTTTCTATATGTTCTGTTATATTTGACACTGCTACAGCTAAGGCGTTTCCCAAGGCAGTTCCATCGCCTTCATCTCCTATTTCAATTTCTTCAAGCCTTAGTAAAAAAGTTGAACTATCAATAGTTGGTGAAAGCAGAAGTGAAGCATTTTCAGCAAAAACAGAAAGCCCTAGAGAAGCCCCCTGATGTGTATTTACAAAATCTCTTATTATGTTTTTTGCAATAGAAATTCTTTGCATATTTTCAATATCTTTAACTGCCATAGAAGGGCTCACATCCAACAAAAACATAACAGAATCTCCTATATCACTATACCCCTTTTTAGTTTTGTATATAACAGGTTCTGCAGTAGCTATAATAAGCCCCATAATAGCAAGGCTTAAAGAAAATTTGTATAAAAAAGACAAAAAACTAAATGTATGTGTTGAGCTTATTGTAGTACTCTCATTCCAATTGACTAAATTAAGATTTATCTTAAAATGTGAAATCACATTAAAATATTTTAAGAGAAAGAAAATTGGGAATATAAGAAATAGAAGTAAAAACTCAACTCTTAAAAAAACTATCATAATAGAACAATGAGCTTTAATGTTTTTCTTATCATATCTTTTAATTTTTTGTAGACATTAAGGTCTCCTAAAACATTATCGCAAACACCTTTACACAACCTATTTTACAAGACCCATTCGTTCAGTAGGCCAAAAGATTAAATTTGCAGTGCCCAACATTCTATCTTCTTTTATATATTTAGGATCAATGTTTGTTAAATATCTGATTGAAAAAGGATCATTCTTATCCACTTCAGTTTGATATATTTTATAACCATGCCTCATATCTGTAGAATTAAAACGATTATCCCCCATCATAAAAAAACAACCTTCAGGAATGTAGTCTTCCTCACCTTTAGGAAACTCATCCATATTTCGCTGTCCAGAAAGAGCTAAATAGTAGTAATAACCTTTAATTTCATTCAAAAGATTTTGTCTTTCATCATCATTCATAACTTCAGAAGAGGTAAGATTTTGCTTCAAAAGTTCCACATCTCTTAATAAAAGACGACCAACAGCCAACTTAATCAATGCATTAAATTGTGCAAATCTTTTTTCATACAAAGAAGATTCTACATTAGGCGATTCCCAATGATTTTGCCAATCCGTCATAAATGCAGAAAACCACCTTAAAGCTCCGTTTGTTGTCAATATTTTTGAAGCAATTTCCATATCCTTTAACACAATTGAATCCAACAAAAGCTCATCCTTTTTCACAATTTCTTCCATCTTAAATGTACTATCTGGTATATCCTTAAGTTTTTCCATCTTTACAACAATTTCTTTTGCATCTTTTATTGCTTGATAAAAATTTAAGTTTTTACGAGTTGCTTCTATAGATTCAAGTATGTTGAGTATTTGTGTTCCAACTTTTGTGTCTTTCACATATTTCAATTCAGACTTAGGTAAGCTTTCTAAATTCCAAACAGCATATGATTTTTCATCTTGCACTTGCCACTCTTTCATACCTGCCTTTTTAATGTATAAAACACCATCAACTAACATCAACTTCTCATTAGGGCATGCCACGATACGCTTAACCAATGGGTCTGTTTTAATTTTCCCATTACTATCCACATTAATATTAACCATTGTTAGAGTGAGAAGTTGAATCAATTGAGATGTAAAAAACTTTAAATCATTATTTGGATCAGAATCATAATTTGGATTTCGCACAATCACAACATCCCCTCGTTTATACTTGCGAGCTTGAGGAAATCTAAAAGCAGAAAGTGGAAAGGTTGGACCTGAAGTGCATTTAATTCCTATAACCCTGTCACCAATCATAAAAGTTGGCACCATAGATTCTGAAGGAATAAGATATAATTGAAAGATAAAAAACTGCAATAAAAGAACTATACATGCAGCCTGACATATTGCATCAATCCAGTCGAGAATCACAAAAACTACACCATGTTTTTTAGTTTTTTTAAAAAGTTCTGGGTGTTGTTCTTTTATTGGTTTTTTGCGAAGCAAAAACAACATAACAATTGTGCATATAGTCATTACCAACCAAAGAAGTGCTAAAAATGCATCTAAAGCATAAAAAACATTTGCAAAAACACCTGCAATAATAAAAAATGCCACAGAAACTAATGGCAAATATTCCAACATCTTTTTTACAATAAAATATTTGTCATATTTCTTTTTAAAAGAATAAAGAAAAGAAAAAAAAGTTAATGAGCCACTAAAAGAAATGGCAAGAACAAAAGCAATAATACTTAAAAAGCCACCACCTTTAAAAATTAAAGAAATAGAAAAAATATTTGCAAAACCACAAATTATGGATAAGAAAATAGCCACAGAAAAGCCCTCCGTATAAACTATCAAAAAACACATTCTACATATAAAT
The DNA here is from genome assembly GCA_963543085.1 of uncultured Treponema sp. Taxonomy (GTDB): domain Bacteria; phylum Spirochaetota; class Spirochaetia; order Treponematales; family Treponemataceae; genus Treponema_B. Next base: position 10,615 of record CAUUAF010000033.1, read on the forward strand.
TGAAAATACAACAATATATAAAAATAGCTTTTACTTTTTAGAGCAACTCTTAGTTAGTAAAAGTTAAAAACTTCCATATTGATTTGGATAAACACCTTCATATAGATATCTTTTGTCTTCTTCTTGTATATTTGTTATTTTCAATAGTAAAAAACCATGAGTGAAAGTGGAATCTTTTTCTAAAAATGGAGAGAAAAAATTACACTTAACATCACAAAAAATATTACGATCTTTGAAGGATATTCTAGCTAAAAGTTCTTTTTCATCACTAAATTGCTTTGCAAACTTAAATGTAGAAAAAAGTAATATGATGTTTGAATCTGAAAAAAGGTAAAAATTACCTCTTTTTAGTTTTTCTTCTTTTTTCTTTAACAAAAATTTGTTTATAATATTAATGTGTGAATAAAGATTAACTTCATTAGGAACTATTTGCTTAATTTCCTTTAATAAGAGAAGCAAATCATGCCCCATACTCTGAGAAAGTTTTAAGATTTCTTCAAATTCTGCATTTGTGAAAGTGTAAGTTTTTACTTTTGAATGTATTGCACTACTACCCAAAAATGTAGAAAGCAAAAGATTTTGATAAAAAAGCTGTAAGATCGGCAAAGAAGAATCTCGTTCCACTCTTTCCTTTATATACACCTTATCAGGGATTTTAAAAGAAAAGGAAGCAGATTGATCCAACACTACGCGAAAATATATTTTAACCTTTTTGTGAAAGAAAAATGCAAAAACCTTTTTACAATTCATGAATTGGCTAATATCATCATTTATTTTGATGAAACCAATTTCAGCCATATAGCGATCTCCAGAAAAACATTGTTTATTTTCCTTAGAGACAAGATATAAATTTGGCTTTTCATCATAAAAAGCAGAGAAAATATGTTCTTTTTCCACTCTACTCAGTGGTATCATCTAGTTCCCATCCAACAAAGTCAAAAGATTCCAAAAACCACTTTTGCTCTCTTTGAATAAAAGTTGCTTCCATCATTCTATGCTTGCGTTTTCCATCTCTCATATAATTGAATCTAAAATTTGAGGTAGCTCTATCTGTACCCTTAAATGTGGGAGTGGAAAAAAATGCAACATTTATTTCTCCAATCTCATGCATGTTTTCAAAACGATATTCGAAAAGATACGGTAAAAAAGCTCTCTGTTCTATATTCAAACCATCAATCATCTTTTTTTTAATGATAGAATTAGAAAAATTTTGCAAACTTTCTAAAAGTGGATATGGAGTGGCACTATAATCCAACACCCCAAGAGGCTCAAGCTCAGGATATATAGCATCATCCTTTATAGTATCGGCATAGAAATACACAGAATCAATACCACTACCTTGCACAGAATAAGGAGATGGCGACACAGGAAACTCTAGCTGAGAATTATCTGTCCATTTTATTGAATTAAAATATTCTTGAGTTGGGTTAAGCAGGTACTCCTCGCTATATGAAAAACACAAAGAGATAAAAAGAAAAACGGGAATAAACTTTTTCATATTGCACAAAAATACTAGATAAATGCTAATTCACTTGATTAATAACATTACCTTCAATAAACGCCTTAACATTTGCACAAGCAATCTCCATAAGTCTTTTTCTTGCCTCGTATGTCTGCCACGCAATATGAGGGGTAATGACAGCACTAGATGTTATTAATGGATTATTTTTTTCTGCTGGCTCTTTTGAAAGTACATCTGTTGCATAGCCTTGAACCTTTTTATCTTTTAACGCTTTAGTAATTGCATTTTCATCAACCAGTTGTCCTCGCCCAGTATTAATAATGAAAACACCTTTTTTCATCTTTTTTAGGCTATCTTCATCAATAAAATTTAATGTATCATTATTTAAAGGCAAGCAAAGACTCAAAAAATCAGAAGACGAGAGAAGAGTCTCCTTATCTACTTGTTTAGTTCCATGCAATTCTTTAAGAGCCTTCTTGCTTCTGTTATAGAAAATTACTTTCATTCCAAAAGCTTCTCCTATTTTTGCAACCTTAGAACCAATATCTCCAAGTCCTGCAACTCCCAGCACCTTCCCTTTTATTTCTTGCAACGGAAAACTATGATAACAAAAATGGCGAGAGTTACACCACTTTCCATTATGGACTTCTTCATTATGTTCTTGAACATGCGTTGCAAAATTTAAAATGAAAGCAAATACCAACTGAGCTACACTATCTGAACTATACGAAGGAATGTTTGTTACAACTATACCTCTTTTCTTGGCTTCCTCAACATCAACCACATTATATCCTGTTGCAAGCACTCCAACATATTTACATTTAGGCAAAGCACCAAACTGAGGAGCTTTTAAGACAACCTTATTTGTCAAAATAATCTCAGCATCTTTAGCCCTTTCAACAACCTTATCAGCCTCTGTGAAATCATAAACAGTTAAATCACACACACTCTCAATAGCAATCCATGAAAGATCGCTTGCTGTGAGGGTGAAACCATCTAAAACAACCGCTTTCATCTAACATCTCCCCTAAGATAGTGAAGGATTTATCTGCATTGTATCTGGAGTTTTTCCAAACATGAAAATATCTTTAATTTCATGACAACTAGTAATATCAAAGTTTTCTTTTGCATTTTTTGTAGACACCACATTTAATGAAAAAGCTTGTATAACGCTTTCGTAGTCTTCTTTTTCTACCATCAAAACGAAATTAAAATCTTTCGCAATGCCTTCTTTATCAGCCTTTTGTGGCTTTGGCCAGAAAGTACAAACCCCTCCCATATTCTTGCGAACAGTGCAAGGGTTATCCCATAGAACATCCATCTGTTCTACTAGCTTATCATCTAAAAGCAATTTTACTGTTACATCGTTCATAGGGCTTAGGTTGTTTCCATCATTTATCTTACACTTAATAGTTGGGAAATTAAAACATGCATTATAAGAAGAAATATCTTCTTCCACATCTTCTTCCGTGTGAGGTCCTCTGTTAGCCTGTACTACTTTCATAGCCTCTAATGCAACAGATGAAATATCCACAAAAAATTGACTACCCATTTTGAAGTCAACCTGGAAGAAATACGCTAACCCCTTACTGGATTTTATGTATCTAGGTTTAACTCTGTTTAGAGCATAACACATTGAATCGACACGACATTGAATGCAATCACAAACCAGCCACTTTTCTTCATTCTTCTTAGCCTCATCATACAATCTATTCACTTCCTTATACATAATCTCTTCCATAACATTGTGAAAAAACATACAGTCTGCCTCCTCATAAACAACCTAATATGATGATTTCTGCAACTATATACATTTTTAAGTTATCTGTAAAGTATAGGTAAATGTATAATCATCGCCTTTACAAAATCTAATTCTTAAGCTCTTCTTTTCTATCCTTATCAACAGGTTCTTCTTGTAATTCTGTAATGTCATGTTTTGGCTGATCTATAGCAACAATTTTTGGTTGCCTTGGAATTGCACGATCAGAAAACACTAGGTATACGATGAGCTGAATAAAATAATTAACCCCTGCTACAATTGATAAACTTTGCAACGTTATATTGGCAACACTTAAATTTTTAATATTTTGAGCATTCGCTTGAGTCTGAGCTAATCTACCTTCATTAAACGCCAAAGCTTTATCATTATAAACACCATTGAGAATAAGATAAGCAGGCAAAACAACATAAAGAGCTCCTAAAGACCAATACATCACCTTCCTTTGTCTTTCAACCAATTTCTTTGTTTCTTTTTGGTTTAGTCGCACAACCATATTCTGAGCTGCTTTGTTTATAGGTATTCTATCCTTATCAAGTAAAACGTAAGTATGTACGTTATTTTCTTCAAACTCCATAACAGTTGATTGATATGGCAATTTCAACTGAGTTGGGAAAGTGCCATAATATCGAGTCTTAAAAAAAACATCTGGTTTGCCTTCAATATTAAAGGCTAACAAAGTAGTATTTTCCTTTTTCAAATTTATTTTTAGCTTGTAATAATTTTTATCTTTTAAGACAATAGTTTTTGTGCTGGTGGAATATTCATCACAAGAAGCTTCCACAGTGTATTGACCTTCTCGCAATGTTATAGGCTTAGAAAAGTCTCCTATTATGTTGTTATCAATATACACGCGTGCATTTTTAGGAGTAACATCAAAAAACACTTTAATTTCTCTTGTGTTTTGAATGATTGTATAAATTTGCATTGCAATTTTCTCCACCATACTTTCAGCGTCTGAATATGCACCTGCTTCTGTAAAATCATAAGCTGGAACATCTTTAAGCCCGGTTTCAAGACGAACTTTAAGAATTAAATACCCTGAAACATCTCTAAGTGTTCCTGAAAGAATTGCAGAAATTCCTGCTTTTTGCAAAGAGTAAGCTAAATTAGAGTTTTCATCTCGTTTATAGAGAGTTTTTCCTCCTTGCCACAAAACAACTTTCTTTGCTTCTCCAACATCATAAAATTTATTGTCTGCAATTTTAATATTTATTTTTGCTTTTTCAATCTCAGCTTCCTTTTCCTTTATTTTCTGCTCTAATTTTATAAGCTTTGCACTCTTACTTTTTTCACTTTCGATAGCAAAAAAAAGAGAATCCTTTTCTTGAATCAATCTTTCTCTTTCTCTAATAAGTTTAAGTTTATTTGAACTTGCTTTCATTAAAGCTCTCATCTTCTTTTCACTTAAAGATTCAAGTCGATTTGCTTTCCCTTCAAGATAAGATAAAAACATTTCAGGAATAATTTTTGCATAAGTAGAATACATAGCATTAGGTTTTTCAAAATTAAATTCAGAAACTGCAATAATCCATTCTGAATCATCTGCAAATACAAAAGAAGAAAAAAATAAAAATAAAATAAGTATTTGTTTTTTAATCATTGTTTTTTAACTTATTATTTAGATATTCAACAATAAATTCATCAAGTTTTCCATCCATAACAGCCTGAACATTGCCACTTTCATATTTTGTTCGATGATCTTTTACTAATGTGTATGGTTGAAATATATAAGATCGAATTTGGTTGCCCCAAGAAATATCCTTTTTCTCTGCCATAAACTTTGTATTTTCTTTTTCTTTTTGCATTTCATAATAGCTGTAAAGTCTTGCTTTGAGCATACTCATTGCAGTTGCTCTATTGATGATCTGACTCCTTTCACTCTGAGAAGCAACAACAATACCTGTCGGTAAATGTGTGATACGCACAGCAGAATCAGTTTTATTCACATGTTGACCTCCAGCACCACCTGATCTATACGTGTCAATTCTCAAATCTTCTGGCCTAATCTCAACAGTTATCTCATCATTCAAAACGGGATAAACAAAGATGGAAGCAAAAGAAGTATGTCTTTTTGCATTTGTGTCGAAAGGGCTAATTCTAATTAAGCGATGGACTCCGTTCTCCCCCTTCAAAAAACCAAAAGCATATTCACCTTTCACCTCTATTGTTATTGATTTATACCCTTCGACATCTCCTACAGTGAAGTCCACAATTTCTGTTTTAAAGTTCTTTGTTTCTGCCCAACGTGTGTACATACGTAGCAACATCTTAACCCAGTCACAAGCTTCAGTACCGCCTGCTCCTGCATGAATTGTTAGATATGCGTCATTTATATCAACTTCACCAGAAAGAATGTTGAGTGTATTCAAGTTTTTGTATATTTCTTGAGTCTTAGCAAGAGAGGTTTTTATTTCATTTTCAAAAGAAACGTCTCCCGCTTCCTCTGCTAGTGAAAAAAGCGCCTCTAAGTCATCAACATCTCTAACCAAAGCCTCCCACGGCTCAATACGATTTTTAAGATTTTTTATCTCCAACATAAGCTTTTCAGCTTGCTTAGGATCATCCCAAAAACCTTGCTCTTGAGTTACCTTTTCTTTCTCTAAAATTTTAGCCCGAGTTGCCTCTATGTCAAAGATGCCTCCAGCTCTCTTTAACATGATTCCTTAATTCAACTATTTGCATTTTATATTCTTCTAACATTCCTAAAGCCCCCAAAAAGCAATGATGAGAATATGACAAAAAAGAGAAATAGTCAACTTTGTTT
>CAUUAF010000034.1:0-16475 GCA_963543085.1 uncultured Treponema sp.
ACAAAAATGTCAAGTGCTTTTTACAATTTTTTATTCTAATAACATCAAAAAAAGAGATCAAGAAATTATCAGATTACATTGTTAAAGTACTGCCCTCAAATCGAGCGGTTTGGGGTGTGCAAGTCGAGCGATTTCGCATCCCCAACTCGAGCGATTTGCATATGCGATATCGTTCGATTTCACATATACGAGTTTGTTAAGTTTTGATATCGTAGATTGTGTACATTGCGATCGCAAGTGCAATCGCTTTCCAAGGAATTTCTTCTCATTGCTACTCGTAAGTAATAGTCATGTTTCAGTCGTAAAATATAGCTTTATAACATTGAAGCCACATCGTTTTTTCCAAATTTAAAACTCGACATAACCATAAAAAAGTGCTAGACTAAAGTATGTCACGAGCTTAGAGCGGGGGTATGAATGAAAAAAAAACTTAAGCAAGGTAGGCCTATTTTTGTTAGGATATTCACTCCACTTGTTATTATTTTAGTAGTCCAAATCATCTTTACGATGGTCATATTTTTAAAGATGAACATAGTGAATCAAGCTAAAGAAAATACATATCTCATGCTAAATGAGAAGGTTTTTAATCGCTATATGTTTTTGGAAGCCGTTATGAAAAACCAATGGGCTTCACTTGGGGATGCGTGTGAGTCGATTACAGAAACAATAGATAGTATAGTGAAAAAACATAATATTTCATTTGATGACATAAAACCTTCTTCAAATATTGAAGTAGAAATATTAAAAAATAATTTGCCAACTATGGAGCAAGTCTTATCTAAAAATATGGTAACAGGTGCTTATCTGATTTTAGACATTCCTCAAGGAGATGGAAGACGCACAGGAATTTATCTAAGACGTAAAGACTTACCCAATCCTAATGAAAAAAAAAGCGATGTTTTAGCTGAATGCTTGCCTGAATATCTATTCAATTATTACAACCTAGAAAAAACTCCTTCATACACACCAGCGTTAAAGTTGGATGATTTTTCTGTCTTCTATAAAGAACCCATAAAGAAGGCTCGTTTTGCAAATGGGACTCAAAATCCTAAAATATACGGAGTTTGGAACTATGGAAAGATAAATGGAGAGGAAAAACTGATCACATATTCAATTCCTGTCTTAGATGATGTGGGTAGAATATATGGAGTTTTGGGAATTGATGTTTCAAGAGAATATATAAATAGTGTTCTACAGTTCAAGAATATTGATTTTCAAACAAATGAAGCTTATTACGTGGCTTTTGCAAATAAAGAAAACGAAAATAGTTTTTCAATTTTAACAACAAGTGGAAAATTTGAAGATTTTAATACACAAAAACTTGATTTTCCAAATATATATAAAGTAACTCTTAATGATTCCAATAAGAAAATATATCACGCTAGCATACACTATCTTTCTTTGTATGACAAAAAAGAAGATAACGAAAAATTAGGATGGGCATTGATTGGAACTACTGATACAAAAAACTTACTTAGATTTCCACGTAATCTCTTGCATGTTATAGTTTTTTCACTAACTGCTTCTAGTATTCTACTCTTATTCTCTGCATATATGTTGAGTAAACATCTTTCTTCCATACTGAAACGGGTGTTGTTTGATTTACGCTCACAAAGTAATAGAACATCAATTAGAATTGGTAGGGTAAGGATTAAAGAAATTGATAGTTTGATAGACACAATAGAAGACAATAGTGAAAAATTGTTTAGTCAAGCTAGGCGTGTTTCGAGAATTGTAAGTAGTGCAAATCCATATTTAGGAGTTTTTGAAGATGATGAAAAACTTTCGTCCGTGTATTGCAATGGAAATTTCTTTACTATATTCAAAATAGGTAAGTATGGAGAGTCAGTTTTTGTAGATAGAGATGAGTTTAATCATTTTTTTGATCCTTTTAAGGACAAGGTTTACTATGAAACTGACACAAATGTTATATATTCTGTGCCAACAAATGTACCTGGCAAAATGCAATGGATAGAAATAAAAAAGATAAAAGAAAAAGGCTATTGTCTGGGTATGGTACATGACATTACTAAGGAACTAGAAGAAAAACGTGTGCTTGAAATTCAACTTAAATACGATAATCTCACAGGGCTTTATCGAAAAAGCATATGGGATCAGAAAGTACATAGCATTCTTGAAAATGACTTTGATCAAATGTATGCATTAGTTATATGGAATATTGATAACCTGAGCTATATAAATAACACTTATGGACATCCATGTGGAGACATGTATATTCAACATTTTTCAGAGGTCTTGAGCGGTATTTCTCCTAAATATTGTATTTCTTGCAAGGTTTCTGGTGATGAGTTTGCATCTTTATTCTTTAATTTGCCTTCAAAAGCAAAGATTCAAGAAGCAATTATGTCTTTTTGGAATACTTTAGAAAAAGAAGTTTTTATCTTACCTACACAAGAACGAATAAAGATTAGAGTTTCTGCAGGTTTAGCATGGTATCCTGATGACACAAACGACTTTAGAGAATTGTTTAATTATTCAAACTTTGCTTTATATCACTCAAAACACACGATAAAGGGTACTATTTGTGAATTTGACAAAGATATATATAAAAAGAATTATATACTTTTACAAGGAACAGAAAACTTAAATAAATTATTAGAAAACAAGGCAATTTGCTACGCAATGCAACCTATAATCGAAGGAGCAACTGGTAAGATCTATGGCTATGAAATGCTTATGAGAAGCAAAATGCAAGAGTTTAAGAGTCCTGCGGATATTTTGCGTCTGGCTAAAGTGCAATCAAAGCTTTACATAATAGAAGAAATTACACTCTTTGAATCTATGAAAACCTACTCTTCAAAGATAAAAGAAGGACTTATTCCAAAAGAAACAAAGGTTTTTATCAATACAATTAATAGTCAGTCTCTTTCTAAAAAACTTTTTTCAGTATTTGAAAATGAGTATAGGGATTATCTTGAGAATATTGTGTTAGAAATTACAGAAACTGATTCTCTTGATGATGCTTTCTTTGCACAAAAACTAGACTATATAAAAAAATGGAATGCAATGATTGCTATAGATGACTTTGGAACAGGCTATAACACTGATGTGGCTTTAATCTTTTTGTCTCCAAATTTAGTGAAAATAGATATGTCTATTGTACGTGATGTGGATAAAGATATTGATAAACAAAACATTTTGGAAAACCTTATGTCATACACTAAAAAACGAAATATTATAGTTTTAGCTGAAGGAGTTGAGCGTATAGAAGAAGTTGAGACTCTTGTTGCTTTTGGTGTAGATCTTTTTCAAGGCTATTATTTTGCAAAACCAGACTTTGAAATAAAAGAAGTAGATAAGGAAAAGATTGAATTAGTTAAAAATCTATACATAAAAAATAAAGGAATATCAGCTTAAGTGTTTGGTTTAACTAAAACTCTCAAAGCTTTGCGAGGTGCTATAAGCACAAATAACGATGCCTCTCAAATAAAAGAAGATACTGTCTTATTGTACTCTTCTATTTTGGAAAAAAATGCTTTGAAAGAAAAAGATATTGTATTAGTACAGTTCTCTTTAACTCAAGATATAACTAAGTACAATCCTGCAACAGCATTAAGAGAGAAAGGCTTCCTTTTAAACACGGCTCTTTTTGTATGCCAAGAGCCAAAAATAGAAGGAAGTCTTCCCTACATTATACGCATTTTAATTCTTTATTATGGAAGAAAAAAACCTATATATGTATATGAAAAAGATGCTTCATGTTTAAGAAAGCTACCTTTAAAAGAAAAAGATTAGTCATCTATTTCCATACTTTCTCGTTTCCATCATATCTTTCTAGGGGGTCGGCTGAACAGCTTCCTTTTACAAAGCAGAAGTTAAAATCCTCCATTGACATTACTACATATATACATTAACATCGATGTTTCAATTGTGAACGTTCTTTTTTGAGGTTGAGTGTGGAAGAAATAAATACAAAAGAAGGTGGAGTGGTAATCCCCATTCCTATAGAAGACGAAGTTAAAAAAGCGTACATAGATTATTCGATGTCTGTAATTGTGAGCCGTGCTTTGCCTGATGTGCGGGATGGCTTAAAACCTGTCCACAGACGTATTTTATATTCAATGGAAGAGCGTAATTTACGTTTTTCAGGACCTACTAGAAAATGTGCAAAGATTGTAGGTGATGTGTTAGGTAGCTATCACCCTCATGGAGATGCTTCAGTTTATGATGCTCTTGTGCGTTTAGGTCAAGATTTCTCACTAAGATATCCCGTTATTCATCCACAAGGAAACTTCGGAACCATAGGAGGAGATCCTCCAGCTGCTTATAGGTACACGGAAGCAAAAATGGCTCGTCTTGCAGAAGTCATGGTTGAAGATATAAAAAAAGAGACTGTAGACTTCATTCCGAATTTTGATGAGTCTACTGTGGAACCTACAGTTTTGCCTGCAGCTTTTCCATTCTTGCTAGCTAATGGTTCTAGTGGAATTGCAGTTGGTATGGCAACTAACATGCCTCCTCATAATCTAAATGAAATTTCAAAGGCAATATCTGCATATATTGATAACACAGATATAACAATCGAAAAATTAGCAACTTACATGAAAGGTCCTGATTTTCCAACAGGTGGGGTTATATATGGAAGAGATGGCATATTAAAAGCTTTTAAGACTGGTCGTGGAAAAGTTGTTATGCGTGGGCGTTTCACAATAGAAACAGATAAGAAAGGGAAAGAAACTATAATATTTCATGAAGTTCCATATCAGGTTAATACCACGCAATTGGTTGCAAAGATAGGGGAGCTAGCACGAGATAAGGTTATCGAAGGCATTGCCAATGTAAACGATGAAACATCAGATAGAGCAGGACTTAGAATTGTCATTGAGTTAAAACGTGGTGCTGTAACAAAAATAGTTTTGAATCAGCTTTTTGCAAAGACACCTTTGCAATCATCTTTTGGTGTAATTAACTTAGCCTTGGTTGATGGTAGACCCAGACTTCTTAATTTGAAAGAGTTGATTAAATACTTTGTGGAACACAGAGTTAATGTTGTTACAAGACGAACTCAATATGACTTAAAGAAAGCAGAAGAAAGAGCTCACATTTTGCGAGGTTTGGTTATTGCTCTGAATAACATTGATGAAGTGATTGAAATTATAAAGAAATCTAAGGACATTCCTATTGCAAAAGAAAAATTAATGAAGACTTTTAATCTTTCTGAAGTTCAGTCTCAAGCAATTGTTGATATGAGGTTAGGTAGGCTTACATCTTTAGAAATTCAAAAAATTGAAGAAGAGTTAAAAGAACTTGAAGTTTTAATAGAAAAGTTAAAAGACTTACTTGCATCTCATAGAAAAATATTAGATTTGATTAAAAGTGAAACATCAGAAATTGCGAAAAAATATGGAGATGAAAGGCGAACAGAAATTATTAGTGAAGACATTGAAGAACTTAATATAGAAGATTTAATCCAAAAAGAGCAGATGGTAATTCTCATTTCTAATTTTGGTTATATAAAGAGAGTTGCAACCTCAGCATATAAGAGTCAACATAGAGGTGGAAAAGGTTCTAATTCTGCAAACTTAGCAGAAGATGATTTTATTCATCAAATGTTTACGGCGACTACTCATGACTATATTTTATTCATCACTAGTGCAGGTAAGGCGTATTGGCTTAAAGTGCATGAAATTCAAGAGTCAAGTAGAGCAAGCCGTGGTTCTCATATAAAGAGTCTTCTTTCTGTTTCTAACGATGAGGAAATTACTGCAGTGGTTTCGTTAAAAGAATTTAACGAAAAAGATTGTCTTGTTATGGTAACAGCTAGAGGAATTATTAAAAAAGTTACAACAGATAATTTTGCTAATGCAAAGACACGTGGAATTATAGCTATTAAGCTTGATGATGGAGATAAGTTGGTTAGTGCTATTTTGACAACTGGAAAAGATGAGATAATGTTAGTTACAAGGCAAGGACAGGCTTTGAGGGTTGCAGAGCAAGAAATACGAGCTATGGGAAGAGCTTCACATGGGGTTATTGGCATTAGACTCAGTAAAACTGATGAATTAGCTTCTGCATTACGACTTACAGAAAATAAAAAGATTTTAGTTATTAGTGAAAATGGTTATGGAAAACGTGTAGCCTATACTGAGTTTTCACCACATGGTAGAGGTACTGGAGGGCAACGTATATATACACTTACTGAAAAGACAGGTGAGATTGTTGGGGCTTTAATGGTGCAAGATGATGAAGAAGTTGTCTGTATTACAGGACAAGGAAAGACTATTAGAGTTCATGTAAATACTATTAGCACTATGGGGCGTTCTGCTAGTGGAGTGCGAATATTGGATATTGAAAAGCCAGATATTCTTATAGGACTTGATGTTGTAGCTAGTGAAGACGAAGCTGAGGAATAATTCTAAATGAGGGGAGTATGAAAATATTCTCCTCATTTTAGTGTTTTTTATTGTCTTTTGAGATCAATCAAAATAAGAAGGTGTTTGCTTAAAAGTGTGCTTGCATTTATTAACTTGCAGGGAAAGTTAAAATTGGATTAGAAAACATCTTGCAAGAGATAATAAAGAACTCTTTTTATTTTATACCGATTATAGTACAATCAGCCATGCTTAGGCATTATGAATAAATGCTTTTATTACTATGAGTGTTCCTTTTCGTGTTGGAATCGATATAGGTTCTACAACAATAAAAATAGTTATTTTAGACTCTTTTGATAACATCATTTTTAGTAGCTACACAAGGCACCGTTCTGATATACGCTCCACGATGATTTCCTCACTCGAGGAAGCTTTAGAAAAAATAGATGATGAAAATGCTGAACTTAGTATAATTGCGACGGGAAGTGGTGGTTTAGGCATTTCAGAAGCTTTGAAAATTCCTTTTATTCAAGAGGTTACAGCTGCAACCAAAGCATGCAAGATGTTAGATCCTAGTCCTGATGTTGTAATTGAACTAGGTGGAGAAGATGCAAAGATTACTTATTTTCAGGATGGCAATACTGAACAACGAATGAATAGCTCTTGTGCAGGAGGAACTGGTGCTTTTATTGACCAAATGGCATCCCTTCTAGAAACTGACGCAAAAGGTCTTAATGAGCTTGCAAAAAATGCTACAACTACATATCCAATAGCTGCTCGTTGTGGTGTTTTTGCGAAGACAGATGTTCAACCTCTCATAAATGAAGGGGCTAGAAGAGAAGATATTGCAAAGAGTATTTTTCAAGCTGTTGTAGTGCAAACAATTTCTGGATTAGCATGTGGAAAGCCTATAAGAGGCAAGGTGGCTTTTTTAGGAGGTCCACTTCATTTTTTAAGTGAGTTAAAAAAAGCCTTTATAGAAACTTTAGCACTTTCATCCAATGAAGTTATATCTCCTGAAAACTCTCAAGTTTTTGTTGCATTAGGTTCTGCTTTGAGTCTGAAAGTGTTTGACTCAAAAACTTCATTTAGTGTAAAGCTAGAAAAATCTTCACCTTTACAAACGAAGACAGAAAAAAACTCTCCAGAGGTAATAAAATTAAAAGATTTTAAAACATCTTTATATAAAGTTTCTTCATTTCAACTTTCTGAAGTGAAACGACTATCTCCATTATTCAAAAACGAAGAAGAACTACAGATTTTTAGAGAAAGACACAGAAGGCATGTTGCTCGAAGAAAAGAGCTAGGAAATGCAATAGGAAGCCTTTTTTTAGGTCTTGATGCAGGTTCTACCACAACAAAAGCTGTGTTAATAGATATGGAAGGAAATGTGTTGTGGTCATTCTATGATGTGAATCAAGGAAATCCAATAAAACAAGCTCTTTTAATATTAAAAACTTTGTATAAACTTATTCCTCCCAATGCAAGTATTGCATATTCTGCATCAACTGGTTATGGGGAAAAACTTTTTCAAGTGGCATTAGGTGTTGACATAGGTGAAGTTGAAACAATAGCTCATTACAAAGCAGCCTCTTTTTTCTTGCCAGGTGTGGAATTTCTACTAGACATTGGTGGGCAAGATATGAAAGCTATGCAGATTAAAAATGGAGTGATAAGTTCTATTCAATTAAATGAAGCTTGCTCTTCGGGCTGTGGTAGCTTTTTGGATAACTTTGCTCGTTCATTAGGTCTAAAAATAGAAGAATTTTCTAATCTAGCACTTCTTGCAAAAGAACCTGTAGATTTGGGGAGCCGTTGTACAGTCTTTATGAATAGTAGGGTTAAACAAGCTCAAAAAGAAGGCTCTAGTGTTGGAGATATTTCGAGCGGACTTTCATATTCTGTTATTAAAAATGCTCTCTTTAAGGTTATAAAACTCAGGGATATAGATAGGATTGGGAAAAAGATTATTGTGCAAGGAGGCACTTTTAATAATGATGCTGTTCTCCGTGCCTTTGAGTTGGTTGCAGAAAAAGAGGCAGTGCGCCCTGATATTTCAGGACTTATGGGAGCTTATGGAGCAGCCTTAATTGCAAAAGATGTTTGGAAACAAAAGGAAAATCCCAAGACTACCATTGCTTCTCTTTCTAGTTTAGAAAACTTTGATGTTAAGCTGGATTTAACGCGCTGTAAGAAGTGTCAAAATAATTGCATGCTTACAATAAATACTTTTTATGTTGATGACATAAAAAGACTTTTTGTGACAGGCAATAGGTGTGAGCGAGGAAGAGAAGGTGTTGAAAGAGATTTAGGCATAACAAGTGCCACAGCAAAAAAACAAGATAAGAAGGCAGTGCCAAACATATTTAAGTGGAAAGCAAAAAGAGTTTTTGATTATAAAAAGCTCCCAAAAGAAACAGCTCCACGTGGTGAAATTGGAGTTCCTCGTATTTTGAATATGTGGGAAAACTATCCTTTTTGGTTTACATTTTTCACTAAACTGGGTTTTTCTGTAGTCTTATCTCCTCCTTCAAGCCATGCAATTTATGAGATGGGATTGGAATCTATTCCGTCCGAATCAGTTTGTTATCCGGCTAAGATATCTCATGGTGCTATTGAAGCTCTCTTAAAGCAAGGGATAAAGACGATATTTTATCCATGTGTTCCTTTTGAAAAAAAAGAAGATGTAGAGGCAAACAATCACTATAATTGTCCAATAGTAACTAGCTATTCTGAAACACTTAGAAACAATATAGAGGCTTTAAGGCAGGATGATTCTATAACATTTTTTAATTTTTTTGTTCCATATTATGATAAGAAACTTACTTCTAAAATTCTTTTTAAGGAATTATCAAAAAAATATAGTTTGTCTTTTAAGGAAGTGAAAAAAGCAGTAGATGAAGCTTGGGAAGAAGCTTTGAACTTTAAAAAAGAAACTGAAAAGAAAGGGGAGGAAGTCTTAAAAGAGATTGAAGAAAAGAAACTACTTGGAATTGTTCTTGCAGGTAGACCATATCATGTAGATCCAGAATTAAATCATGGCATTCCTGAGATGATAGAAGATTTAGGTGTTGCAGTCTTAACTGAAGATTCTGTAGCTCATTTAGGAAAAGTGGAACGCCCTTTAAGAGTTGTGGACCAATGGTCATATCACAATAGACTATATAGAGCTGCCTCTTTTGTGACAACTAGAAAGGATATTGAATTGGTGCAACTAACATCTTTTGGTTGTGGGCTTGATGCTGTAACTCAAGAACAAGTACAAGAAATTCTAGAAAAAAAGAATAAGATGTATACCCTTATTAAGATTGATGAAGGAGCGAATTTAGGAGCGATACGAATTAGGATTAGGAGTCTTCTTTCTTGTGTTGAAGAGAGAAAAAAGGATTCATCTATAAGTCTTCGTTCAATTGCTCCTAATTTACGAAAGAAGATTCTTTTTACTAAAGAAATGGCAAAGCGATATACAGTGCTCGCTCCTCAAATGTCACCAATACATTTTGATTTATTAGAAAAAGCCTTTGAATGTTCAGGTTATAATTTGGAAGTGTTGGATAATGTTAGCACTTCTGTAATTGATGTGGGCTTAAAGTATGTTAATAATGATGCATGCTATCCTGCAATTATTGTTGCAGGTCAGATGATTGAAGCCTTGCAATCAGGAAGATATAACTTAAACGAGGTAGCTCTTATAATAACTCAAACAGGTGGAGGATGCAGAGCGACAAATTACATAGGTTTTATTAGAAAAGCATTGTCAGATGCTAATTTGTCTCATATTCCTGTTATTGCACTAAGCCATGTGGGGATAGAAAAACATCCAGGTTTTAAGCTTACCTTTCGTCTTATAGATAGAGCATTAAAAGCTCTTTGTTTAGGAGACCTTTTAATGCGAGTTTTATATCGAACACGTCCTTATGAAAAAGAAGAAGGAGCTAGTAATAAACTATACAAATTTTATGCAAATAAGATAAAAGAAGAGATAGGTGGTATGAATTTTACTTCTTACCACCGTATTATAAAAGAAATAGTGACAAGTTTTGATTCATTACCATTGAGAAATATTAGAAAACCTAGAGTTGGTGTTGTAGGAGAGATATTGGTAAAATTTCATCCATTGGCAAATAACGACATCTTTTCTACTATAGAAAAAGAAGGTGCTGAGTGTGTAGTGCCAGATTTGGTTGATTTCTTTTTGTATACACTCTATGCTGGTATTTATAAAAACACTGAGCTAGATCATAAGTTTTTCAAAAGTTTAACATTTAAGGCAGGCATTACATTTATTGAATTTTATAGAGGTTATGCAAAAAAAATGTTAAAAAATAGCAAACGTTTTACCCCAATGACTTCAATATACGACCTTGCAAAAAGTGTTGATGACATTTTGCAACTAGGCAATATGACAGGGGAAGGCTGGTTTTTAACAGCTGAAATGATTGAGTTAATTAAAATGGGAGTGCCAAATATAGCTTGTGTACAACCTTTTGCATGTCTACCAAACCATGTTACAGGAAAAGGAATGATTAAAGAATTAAGGCGAAGATATAAAAATGTCAACATATCTCCTATAGACTTTGACCCAGGTGCTAGCGAAGTGAATCAGCTTAATAGACTAAAACTACTTTTAGCTAACGCCAAAATAGGTGAGCATCCTGATGGAATATAGTGGAATATAATTCATTTTATGAATTGATGTGTTAGGTCTGTTTTTAAATTTTGAAAGATCTTTATAATGGAAAGTGAATCTATGAAACACTTCTTTGTTGTTGCTATGCTATTGTTTGTTATAAGTATTTATTCTCAAACAGTTGCAGTTTTTGATTTTGATTGTGATGATGTATTTTTTGACAAAAATACAACTTTAATGGCAGATTTATTGATCGATGAACTTGTAAAAGCAGAAAATATTACTGTTGTAGAACGTGCAAAACTCGATAAGGTGGTTAAAGAATTTAGTTTTCAATCGAGTGCATTTGTTGATGAAGATAGTGCAAAAGAGATAGGACAGTGGGTTGGTGCAGATTGTGTGATAGTTGGTTCTATTGTAAATAAAATCTCTCATATTTATATAATGATTCGTTTGCTTAGTGTTGAAAGTGGAAAAATACTTTATTCTGAAAAGATGAAACTTAATTTTTGGGAAGAATATGAAAAAAAGCTACCTGCTTTTGTTAGTGAATGTGTAAAGAAAATACCTATAATTAATTATTTTATAGGTTGTTGGAATGGGAGTGTTTTTATTGATGATGTTGAAGAATATTATAAGATAACATTTATCGATAAATCTAAATGTACTGTTAATGTCTCTAGCACTGATGATTATGGAATAGAAACTATACAGGAAGGGCTTGGTATTTATTCATGCTATCGTGATTATTTTTCAAATGGATTGATATTTAAATTAACAGTTTCTTTTAAGGAAGCAAAGTTTCTTAGAATAAAAAGAATTAATTGGTCATATCCTATAAATTTTAATGAAGAAAAGAATTCGTTTAGTTTGAATATACGTTCAGGAAGTAATAATAAACTTGTGAAATTAACTCTTTTTAGAGAATAGTAAGATTCTTTTTTTGTAGTGTTTTTTACAAGTATTTTTATTTTGTTTACTGCTAACAATTATTTCGTTTTTTTTATTAATATTGTCTCTTTATAATTGACTTTCATATATAAAGTGTTATATCCTTTCCCGATACTCGTATAGGTTGGGGGATTTATGAATAAGGTTTTTAGGTTCTTTTTGGTTAGTTTTTTCGTTGGATTTATGTCTTTTTCATGTACTAAAGCTGAGGAAGTTAAAACGAATGAGCCAAAGGCTGAAAACACAGAGGGTGTTGAAGGTAAAGAAGTATCTGAAGGTAATAAAAGTAACGAGCAAGAGTTAAAGCTTGAGGACGTTATTAAGGCTAAAGAAGAGGACTTGCCTCCAACAGCTAAGGAAATTGGCTACGCTTATGGTGTAATTTTAGCAAAAGCTGCTAAAATGAATCGTTTGAATATTGATGCTGGTGCCGTGTATAAGGGATTATTGGATAATCTTGAATTAGCAAACGAAGATATTAATATGGCAACTCAAGAAGCTGTTTTGACTCGTGCTTTTACTGAAGCAAAGAAAGTATATGCAAGTGAAAATAAGGAAAAAGCAGATGCTTTCCTTACCGAGAATAAGGGAAAGGAAGGTATTATTACTCTTGATAGTGGAGTTCAGTATGAGATACTTGAAAAAGGAGAAGAAGAGAGTAAAAAGCCTACAAAAGAGTCTACTGTTAAGGTTGCTTATGAGGGAAAGTTCTTAGATGGCAAGGTTTTTGATTCTTCAGGGGAGGAGGGAACAGAACTTTCTTTGGACAGAGTAATTGAAGGTTGGAAAGAACTTATTCCTTTAATGACTGTAGGAACAAAGGTTAAGGCATATATTCCTGCAGAGCAAGGTTATGGAGAACAAGGAATTAAGTATCAAGGTCAAGAGATTATTCCACCTAATGCACTTCTAATTTTTGAAATTAAACTCATTGATGTTGTTGAACCAGAAATGAAAGTTGACGAAGCACCAAAAGAATAACGTTTACTGATTCTGGTTGGTGGTATTTATATGAAGAAAGTGTTTTTGTTATTTCTTGTATTTGTGTTTTCGCAGTCGTTGTTTTCACAAGGTATTACTACGGCTTCGGCTTTTTTTTCAAGATTGTCTGAGCGTTATGCAAATATTGATAACTATATTGCAAATATAAGGATAAGTACAGGAGATAATAGCCAAAATGGTGTGATCAAGTTTAAAAAGCCAAATTTTTTACGGATAGATTTTCATTATCCTAAAGATCAATACATTCTTTTTGCAAATGATGTGTTAAACATATATTTACCATCACTTGATATAGTGCTTTCACAGAAGGCAGATCCTTCGAATTCTGCTCCTTCTCTTGCAACAGGGCAGGGGCTGTCGCTTATGAAACGTTCATACATAATAGCTTATGAAACTAGTGCAAGCCCTAAACCAATCCAAGAAGGAAGTAAAGAAGAGGTCATTGTTCTTTCAATGGAAAGAAGGAATGGCTCTGAGCCTTTTAGAAAGTTACGTGTTATGATTTCTCCGGAAACAAATTTGATAAGACGTATAGAGGGCTTTCCTGTCATTGGAGAAAAGGTTGTTTTTGATTTTTCATCCTATAAAATCAATCCAGGAATTCCTAGTAGTGTTTTTGTGTTTGAAGCTGAACACACGTCTACTATTCTAAATGATTTTTTATATATGGAGTAGTGTGAGTTTTTATGAATAATGTTGGAAGTATACTATCTGAAGCTAGGAGACAAAAAGGTGTTGATGTAGCACAGGTTGAACAAGATATTAATATAGAAAAAATCTATATAGAAGCTTTGGAAAATGATGAATATCAAAAGATTCCAGCTGAAGCTTATATTGTTGGATTTTTAAGAAACTATTCTGAATATTTGGGATTAAATCCTGATGATATCGTAAGGCAATATAAGAATTTGAAAATTGAAGATACTGATGTTCCACAGGAGATCCTACTTCCTAAAAAAAAGATGGGAACTGGTACTAAAGTATTTATTTTTATTCTCCTTGCTATTCTCATAGTTGGCTTGGTTTATTTAAGCCTTATATTTTTATTAAGCCATGGTTCTAATAATTCTGGAGATGAAACAATAGTAGAAAATGTTTTAGAAAAGAATGAAAATAAGAAAAAACAAACTTATGAAATTACCCAAGATGTACTCTTTGAAAGAGAGGTTTTTTCCGGAGATGAAATCTTAGCAACAATTGATGGAGAGAAGTATGTTATCAAAGTATTGGATACTAGTCCTTTACTTAAATTAAGTATTGAAGGTAGTGTTCGCTTAGTTGAGCTAATTGAACTGACACAAACGAGGTCTTTTGATTTAAATGATGATGCAACTCCTGATATTGAAGTTACATTAAATGATATTTCTGAGCAAAGTGGTGGAGCTAATATTTCTATAGCAAGTGGTAGTGATATAGGGAGTGCTGATGTTGCTACGAATGCTTCCTCTGATGAGATTTTTTCACAGACTGAAAAACCTACTAGAGAAAAAAGTAAAGTGCTTTTTCAAGGTACTCATCCATATCCTGTTATTTTAAATGCAACATTTAGAGGCTATTGTCTTTTCAGAACAGAGATTGATAGGACTGAAAGAAGGGAACAATTCTACCAAAGAGGTGGTCAGCTAAATGGAGTTCAAGCAAAAAATGGTTTTAGGATATGGGCTTCAAATGGTAATGCTGTTAAGTGTAGATTAATTGGAGGTGGAAACACTGTTGATTTGGATGTTGGTCGCCCTGGAGAGGTAATTGTAAAAGATCTTAAATGGATACGAAATGAGGAGAATGGTAGGTATTTGTTTGTAGAGATTGATGTTGACTAAGAGCTTTTTTATTGATCTACATGGGTGTTCAAAAAATCAAGTAGATGCTGAGATAATTAATGGAATTATGCTTTCTCTGGGATGGATTAGGGTAGAGGAGGCAATTGATGCTGATTTGATTATTATCAATTCATGTGGATTTATTGAAGATGCAAAAAAAGAATCCATTGACTCTATACTAGAATTCAGATCTTCGTGTCCGACTGCAAAAATCATTCTTGCGGGTTGCCTTGCAGAGCGTTATGCAGAGGAATTTGCTGAAGCCATGGAAGAACTTGATGGGGTTTTTGGTAATGGTGATTTATCTAAACTTCCAGAACTATTAGATCTTTTATATTCTGATAGCAATGCTTCTTTACAAAAAGATTTATCTAAAGTTAAATTTTTTAAAAAAAAGCCTGTAATTAAACCAGAACAAGTAGGTATTTCTTGTGGAATGCGTCCTACATTTTTTAACTTTAAAGGATCAACATACATAAAAATTACTGAAGGTTGCAATAATCGGTGTTCTTTTTGTGCTATTCCAATTATTAGAGGAAATTTAAGAAGTCGAAAAGTATTTGATATTGTTGAAGAAATTAAAGAATTTATAAAGCGTGGTGTTTATGAATTCAACTTGGTTGGGCAAGATTTAGGTGTTTTTGGAATGCTTGATTACACTGAAATGTGTCCAACACCTCTCTCTCTTTTGTTAAAAGAAATTAGTAAATTAAAAGGAAATTTTGTAATTCGTCTTTTATATATTCATCCTGATCATTTTCCACTAGATATTCTTTCTGTCATGGCTAATGATGAGCGTTTTTTGCCTTATTTTGATATTCCTTTCCAATCTGGATCTGATTTTATTATTCAAAAAATGAATAGAAAAGGCTCTTTTGAAAAATATTTAATTCTTGTTTCACAAATAAGGGAAGCTTTTCTAAAAACTAAGTATGGAACACCAGTGATTCGCACTACCTTTTTGGTAGGTTTTCCTGGAGAGAATGACGAGGACTTCGAGAGGACAAAGAAATTCTTGATTGAATTGAAGTGCCTTTGGTCTGGTGTTTTTACTTATTCAAAGGAAGAAGATACACCGTCCTTTCTTATGAAAAATCATGTAAAAGAAAAAATTAAAAAAAGACGAATGGATATTTTGCAAGAAGAACAATCTAAAATTACCATTAATTTGTTGAACACATTTGTTGGAAAAACTTTTTTAGTTTTAATTGAAGAGTTAATTGAAAATGAAAAGGGACTCGCTATTGGTAGAGCATGGTTCCAAGCTCCTGATGTGGATGGAGCTATAGTGGTGAATTTTAAAGAAGAAGACATTGCTATTGATGGAAAGGATATTCAAGAAGGAGTTTTGGTGAAAGTAAAAATTATTAAAGTTTTGGGCTTTGATTTGGAAGGTGTAGTAGTGAGTTAAGGAGCAAATGTGGAGAAAAAAGCATATCACGTGATTGTAAGAGGTAAAGTTCAGCATGTGGGCTTTAGATTTTGGACACAATGCCTTGCAATAAAGTTAAATGTACAAGGCTTTGTTAAAAATTTACCTGATGGTTTTAGTGTTGAGCTTGTAGTTGAAGGCAAAATTGATCGAGTTGAAAAATTTTTAGAATTGGTTAAAGAAACTCATCCATATGCTAAGATTAATTCTTTTGAGAAAACAGAGGTAGAACCTAAAAAATACAAGGATTTTATTATAGTGAGACAGTCATAATTTTTATATTGCGAAAACTGTAAAAGCAATATCCC
>CAUUAF010000035.1:0-16397 GCA_963543085.1 uncultured Treponema sp.
ATATCATGTTCAACAAAAGTTCTCATAGCCTATTCATTCTACCATATTTTTATGAATTAATCATGAGACTAAGCACAAAACAGTAATTAATGAGTTACCTATTTCATAAACAGAATAAGGAATATCCTCAAACTTTACTGAATATGTGCCAAAATTGTTGACAAGTATAAAACCAACACCATATCATGAAAATACTAGTGATATTGTTTCTGGTAATATTAAAAATGTTGATGTCTGCTTTTACTCTACTCAAAAACAGAATGTTCAACTTTCATTTTAGAGTAGAGTAAATATATGTTTATATTTGAATCTTTTTTAAGTCTTCTCCGTAAAGGCTTGCACGAGTTTTTTTGACTTCTTCGCTTTCAATATATTCATCAAAAGCCATCATCTTATCAATTATGCCGTTAGGAGTGATTTCTACAATTCTATTAGCAATAGAAGAAATAAATTCATGATCATGTGAATTAAAAAGGATGACACCATTAAAATCAATAAGTGCATTGTTCAAACTAGTAATTGCTTCCAAGTCAAGATGGTTTGTAGGCTCATCCAAAATGAGCACATTGGCTCCTGAAAGCATTAACTTAGAAAGCATACATCTAACCTTTTCGCCTCCAGAAAGCACTTTAACAGGCTTTAAGCTTTCATCTCCTGAAAAAAGCATTCTTCCAAGAAAACCTCGAATATAAGATTCATCTTGTTCTTTAGAAAACTGACGAAGCCATGAAACTAAATTTAAATCAGTTTCAAAAAAGTGTGCATTATCTTTTGGTAGATAGGCAAAAGAAGTAGTCTGCCCCCATTTAAGTTTATCTTCATACCCTTTGATTGTATTAGTTATTATGTCAAAAAGATAAGTTTTTGCAAGATGTTCCTGACCTACAAAGGCAATTTTATCAGTTCTGTTGATCGTGAGAGAAAAATTATTCAATAATTGTTTTGTTTCTTTTTCATCAGAAAAAGTGTAGTTAAGATTTTCTATTGAAAGCACATTATTTCCTATTTCACGCTCTGCCTTAAAATTGACATAAGGAAACTTTCTTGTGGTCACTTCAATTTCTTCCAATGCAAGTTTGTCATATATTTTTTTACGACTAGTTGCTTGTCTACTTTTGGATGCATTGGAGGCAAAACGTAAAATAAACTCTCTCAAGTCTTTCATCTTATCTTCACGTCTTTTTTGCATGTCTCTCGCTTGACGTTGCATAATCTGACTCATCTGGTACCAAAAGTCATAGTTTCCTGAATAAAGACGAATCTTTGTGTAATCAATGTCACAAATATGAGTGCAAACAGAGTTAAGAAAGTGTCTATCATGGGAGACCACAATAACAATATTTGGAAAATCAATTAAGAATTCTTCCAAAAAGTGAATAGATTCAAGATCAAGACCATTGGTTGGCTCATCTAGTAATAAAATATCAGGATTTCCAAATATTGCTTGTGCAAGTAAAACTCTAACCTTTTGATTTTCACTTAGAGATGACATCATGCTATTATGATATTGCTCTTCAAGACCTAAGCCAGAAAGTAGTTGTTCCACTTGGTTTTCACTTTCCCAACCTCCAAGTTCTCCAAACTCTTCTTCAAGTTCTGCAGCTTTTATTCCATCGCTTTCTGAAAAATCTTCTTTTGTATAAATGGCTTCTCGCTCTTTCATCACATCAAATAGTCTAGGAAAACCTTTATAAACAGTATCTTTAACGCTAAACTCATCAAAAGCAAAGTGATCTTGCCTAAGAATAGCCATACGCTTTCCTGTTGTTATACTAATCTCACCTGTGTCAGCTTGTAATTCTCCTGAAAGAATTTTTAAGAAAGTAGACTTACCAGCACCATTTGCCCCTATAATGCCATAGCAATTTCCTTCAACAAATTTTAGTGAAACATCTTTAAATAGAGGCTTTTCTCTAAACTTTAAACTCAAATTATTGACTGTAATCATAAGACTTTGAATGATATTGTAATTTTAATTGTCTTGTCAACAATCTTTTTATAGAATGTTATGAATGCAACACCTTAAATTATGTGCTAGCTGTAGTTTAGTTTTGATTAAAGTGATAAATTTTATCGAAAAGATCTGAATAAATGTTTTGTTCTTGTGTGATGATTAAAATAGTTTTATCTTCTTTTTTGAGCTCTCTCAATCTTTCTTTAAGAATTTCTATGCTTGAAACATCAAGCCCTCTCATAGGTTCAAATAAGATAATAGTTTTAGGTTCTTCTTTAAGGCATCTTGCAAGAATTATTCGTTGTAGTTGTCCTCCAGAAAGATTGTTGCAAGGAGATAGAATAGAGGTTTCTATGTTTTCTTCTTTCAATATGGATAAAACAAAGTTATCTCTTTTTTTATCATCAATAATCTCATTTTTTATATTATAGCAAGATAAAACTTCTTTTATTGTTAGGTATGGATTTGAGGCTCTATAATACCTATCAGATGGAATAAAACCTATTTTATTTTTGAGTAATACTTTAAAAGTGATCTTGTTGAAGGATAAAAAAACACCTTCTTCAATTTTAATACCACCTTTATATTTTTTATTTGAATATGATGTTAACACTCCAGAAAGAAGATTTTCAATTAGTTTATCATTACTGATACAACCTGTGACTTCACCTTTCTTTGCTTCAATGAAGAATTTTTTGCTTGTATTATTACTGATTTCAATCTTGAGTCCTATACTTTTGTTTTCTTTTATTGGTATAGGTTTTTCATTCTTCGGCAATATTTTATACATAGCTTTTTCAAGCCATATCTTGATTTCTTCACTACTTTTTTCTTTTTTTAGTTTATTTACATCAAGGCTTTCAAGGTTCTTTCCTTCTTTTATTATGGTTATTTTGTCGCTAATTTTAATTGCTTCGTCAATATCATGTGTAATTGTTATAACAGCAATATTTTTAGAAATTGCTACTTCCTTTAGCTTCTTAAAGAAATTATCTTTTTTATTTGATGGAATAAAAGAAGAGCTTTCATCTAATATTAAAAGGTTTGGGTTCAATGAGAGATAATTCACCATTTCTAGCAAAAAACACTCTTCTTTTGAAAGAGTGTTTAGCTTTGCATTAAAGTTAATATTCTCTATTCCCCATTCTCTTAAAAGAATTTTAATCTTTGAACATACTTCTTTATTTATAAAAGCCTTTTGCAACAACATAATATTTTCAAGAATACTGGCTTCAAAAGCTTGTGGTAAAGATTGAAAAATTATAGCGATTCCTTTTTTTATTGCGTCAGAAGGAGAAGAGAAAGTGTTTATCTTTCCATCTATTTTAATGAATCCTTCAGTTGGTTTAATACGCCCAGATAAGATATGAACCAATGTTGATTTTCCTGCTCCATTCTCCCCAAGAATGCTGTGTATTTCTCCTTTCTTAAATTCAACATTTACGCATTTGAGTGCAACACGAGAAGTGAGCCCTCCTCGTGTTTCTAAATAATAGGTCTTTGCAATATTAACTAGCTCTATTTTTTCACTTGTCATTTTGTTTTAACAAGAGATTCAATATCTAACTGATTTGTTTTTATCTTATCTAAAATTTCATCTTGTTTTTCTCTAATTTCTAGTGGTACGTTAGAAATATATAATGGGTCATCAGCTATAAATTTTATATAACCTTCTTTCATTCCTAAAATTTCAGCCTTACCTTCGATTAAAGTGCCATTGATAAAGTCAGTTGTTTTTTCATAAGCTAATTTCTCTTGTTCTATCATTGCACTACCTACAACCAAGCCTTCAGCTTTTGAATAACCATTGCTATCGCACCAAACAAGATAAAAATTATTTTCTTTTGCAGCACTAATTACTCCTTGATTGGCTCCTCCACACACAGGCATAATTACGTCCACACCATCATTATACATAGAAGAAGCAAGTTCTGCTCCTTTGCTTGCGTCATACCAGTTTCCAACAATTCTAAAATCTACTTCCATCTCTTTGTCTACAGCTCTAGCTCCCTCTAAAAAGCTTGGCAATATAATATTATTCATATCAGGATATTCTTGACCTGCAATAAGACCTATCTTCTTTTCTTTGTTTGCATTTTTCATATCACTAGTGCTAACCAAAGCTGCAATATAGCCAGCTATATACGCTTGTTCATACTGATTATATTTGAATGTGGTAATTCGAGGTTCATCATCACAATAAGCGTCAAGGAGTAAAAATTTATTATTAGGGAACTTTTCTAGCACTTGCTTTGTAATTGAAGGCATAGAAGGATTAGAAGAAATTATAATGTCATACTTGTTCTCTGCTGCTATATTGCTAAGCTTTTCCACCCATTGTCCTTGATTTGTGCCAGCTTCCAAAAGGAGCAACTCAATATTTTTTCCATTATCTTTTCCGCTTTGAACAGCTTTTTCAACACCAGAGCCAAGCATGTCATAGATTGGGCTTTCAGCTCTTACACCTGGCAAAAACACAGCTATGTTTAACACATCTTCTTTTGTTTCTTCTTTATTGCAAGAAACAAAAAAAATAGATAGCACACAAACGAATAAAAAAATAGTTTTAAATTTCATAAAAAATCACCTCTTTAATATCAATCGATTGTAGTAAAAAAGTTTTTTTTTTACTAGTATGAAAATTATGTTTTTAGAATATATGAGGTTAACAGTTATTAAAAAAAATATTTTCTCATTTGTAAAATTGAATATCTCAGCCTTTGTTTTAGAAGTTCTTGCTCTCTTTATTTTACCATTATTGATAAGACAGTATTACATTGTTGGTTATTATGAGGCTTTAGCAATTAACTTGAGCTTTTTGTTTTTGTTTGAAGTTGCAATGGTCTTTATTTCAAAACATAGTTTGAATATATTTAGTGAAGGTAAAAAAAATGTTGATAAGCACCTATTTGAAAAAGCCTTATTTTTTGCTTTTATTAAAACTGTTTTTTTTGGAGTTTTTCTCTACTTGTTTAAAAAAGCTATAAATTTGAGTTCATATCTAGCTTTTTTGCTTTGTTTTTTATCTATATTCTTTTTTCTTTGCATGTTCTACCTACCATGTTTGTTGCTTAAAAATAGTTTTACTTCATCTTTGAAAAAATCTATAAATCTATATGTCTCTTATCCATTCTTTACAGCCTTTGTGTTTTTGCATTCTGTCATACTTTTTTTTATTTCCATGATACTATTAAATCTATATCCTGGTCCTTCAAAAATTATGTATAATGTTCACGTAGCTCTGCATATAATTGAAAAAAAGTTCAATATATAGGTTAAGAAATATGTGTAAAATACATATCATCTTTTATTTATATATACATTATATTTTATTTTTTATATACTTCCGTCCATACTTTAAGTAAAGAGGTTAGTTATGGATAAGTTGTTCTGGCGTGAAAAAATCGCAAATCTATTAAATGAAATAAACAAAGAGGGGGCATCTTCTTTTTCTATTGATGATGTTTTGATTGAAACTCCTCCAAAGCAAGAACTAGGGGATATTGCTTTTCCTCTTTTTCCATTTTCACGACTCTTAAAAATGTCTCCTGATAAGATAGCTAAAGCATTATTAGAGAAATTAGAAAAGGATGGAACAGTTAAGGGGAAGATTGTAGGAGCATATCTTAATATATTTTTGGATAGAAAAAATGAAACAAAAGCAGTTATTACAAATATATTGAATAAAAAAGATTCTTATGGGAGTTCTGAAATATTAAAAAATAAAAGGGTTATGGTTGAATTTTCAGGACCAAACACAAATAAACCATTGCATTTAGGACATTTACGAAATGATGTTATAGGAGAAAGCATTTGTCGCCTCTTAAAGTTTTGTGGTGCTGACATCTATAAAGTTAATATCATAAATAATAGAGGAGTCCATATTTGCAAGTCTATGTTTGCATATGAAAAGTTAGCAAATGGGAAAACACCTGATAGCGAACATAAAAAAAGTGATCACTTTGTTGGCGATCTTTATGTTGCTTTTCATAAATATCAAGAAGAACACCCAGAAGCTGAAGAAGAAGTGAAAAACATGCTAAAGGAATGGGAAAAAGGTAGTGATGAAGATTTAATGAAGCTATGGAAGCTCATGAATGAATGGGCATTGGAAGGAATTAAGCAAACTTACCGTCGAACTGATGTTTGGTTTGATAAACTTTATTTTGAAAGTGACACATACTTAAAAGGAAAGGATGAAGTACTTGAAGGCTTAAAAAAAGGTGTTTTTTATAAAAAAGATGATGGTTCTGTTGCAGTAGATCTAAAACCTATAAATATAGAAAATGAAAAAATATTACTTCGAAACGATGGCACTTCGCTATATATAACGCAAGATATTGGAACTGCAATATTTAGACATAAAGATTGGCCTTTTGATAAAATGATTTATGTTGTTGCGAGCGAGCAGGAATATCATTTTAAAGTCTTATTTTATATATTGAAACTTCTAGGTTATGAATGGGCTTCTGACATGCATCATCTTTCTTATGGCATGGTTAACTTACCTGAAGGCAAGATGAAAAGTCGTGAAGGTACTGTAGTTGATGCTGATAACTTACTTGATTCTCTTCATGAAGAGGCAAAGAACCAAATACTAGAAAAGGGTAGGGAAGGTGCTATTCAAGACATTGAAAGCACAGCAGAAAAAATTGCACTTGCAGCTCTTCATTATTTTCTTTTACAAGTTACACCAAAAAAGGATATACTCTTTGATTCTAAAAAGTCTCTTTCGTTTACAGGAAACACAGGACCATATCTTCAATATATGGGTTCTCGTATATCTTCATTGTTAGAAAAAACAAAAGACTCCAATGATGATGTATCGTCAATTGATTTTTCACTCTTGCAAACTGAAGAAGAGTGGGCTTTAGTGAAAGTGCTAGATCAATTTCCAGAACGTGTTGAAAAAGCTGTTAATGATATGGATTCTAGTGTGGTTCCTACGTATCTTTATGAACTTTCTAAGACATTTAGTAAATTCTACCATGATAATCAAATAATAAATGTAGATGAAAAACTCTCATCTGCAAGGCTAGCATTATGCAAAGCTTCCTTAATAGTTCTAAAAAATGCAATGAATTTATGTGTTATTCCATTTCTGGAAGCTATGTAAGAAATGTAAAATATTTAATTTAAGTTAAAGCTGGGCTAGTTTAGCCTAGCTTTAATATGATTATTAATGTAGTATTCCCACACTTTGTCAAAATCTAATTAAACTTCAAATGCACTACCAATGTCCTATTCAATTTATCTGCAAAATACATATATATTCTAGTTTTAATTTTTAATCCTTTACAATGTTTTAATGCATCAGAGAAAAAGCCTGAAACACTTATGAGATGAGTTTTAGTGGTACATGCAAATTCATTTGGATTATCTACGCTAAAATACATTTCAGCATTGGTATTACCAGTTTTTTTAACATATTTATTTGCTAGTTTTAAGCCTTTAGAATTTGTTGCGTCAAATATTAATTCTCCTTTAGGAATTAGTGTTTTCATTTTTACAATTAACTCTGCAATCTTTTTTTCTTCAAAATATTGAAAAACACCTGAAACAACAATTAAAGTGGGCAAAGATGTGTCTATTTCTTTTATCCATTCAAGATTAAACATATCCCCTTTTATGAGCTTTTCATTTTCACTATTCCCTAATAGTTTTTTTCTTATGTCTATGACATTGGGCAAATCGACTTGATAAAAATTGTTTGATTTGTTGTTTATGCGATTATAGGCAGTTTCCAAACCTGAACCTAAAAAGACAACATTAGTGTTTTCATTTTGTGAAAGAAACATAATTATCTTTTTATCTATTGTTTGTTGCCTACAAACGCTTGCCATATAAAAATATTCAATGCTATTCTTTTCTATGCTGTTTGTGGGTATATATTGTTTTAATTCTAATGCTTTTTTATCATAAAAAAAACTTGGAAACTTTTCAGAAGCATATATTCTTGCGATAAGTGGAATATATAGAGTGTCTTCTACACCATTTAGTGTGTTATTTTCGTTCATGCTATCTCCTTAGTTTATTTAAAAGTGTAGATATTATATATTCTTTTTGATAAATTGTTAGCTAGATAACATCTTAAGTCTTTTAAAAATCAACAAAGTTTTTATAAAGAATATTCAACTATTTTTCCTATCTTTTATTAAATAGAAAATATCTAGTATAATGCCCCTTTTACTATTAGTTTTAAGGAGTGATTTATGGAATATTATCTTGCAAAAATAGGAGAGCTTAGCTTAAAAGGTGGAAATAAAAAAATATTTGAACAAAAATTAATTAGTAATTTTTCTGCATTATGCAATAATCAAAATATTAAAGTAATGGTTCATAGTGGACGAATGTATGTGGAGTGTGAAAGAGAGGAATGTGAGGTAGTAGAAAAATCACTTTCTCATTTGATTGGAATTACAAGTTGGGCAAAAACATATCCTACTGAAAAAACATTAGAAGCAATTTCTTTGATTGTTATGCAAGAAGCAAAAAAAGCAAAAGAAACTGGAGCAAAGACTTTTAAGATTGAGGCAAGGCGTGAAGATAAAACTTTTCCTCTTAATTCTAACGAGATTGAAAAAGAAGTAGGGGGACTCATCCATACTTCTGGTTTATTAAAAACGGACTTACACAATCCAGATAACATTATCACAATTGAAGTGAGAAAAAAAGCTTTTGTGTATAGGTTATCTTCTAAAGGTATACAAGGACTACCTACAGGAATGAGTGGTAAGGGGCTTCTTCTTCTTTCGGGAGGAATAGATTCACCTGTTGCAGGATACAAAATGTTATCACGTGGTATGAGAGTAGACTTTTTATATTTTCATTCTCATCCATACACACCACCTGAAGCACAAAAGAAAGTTGAAGATTTGGCAACTCTTCTTTCTCAGTATGAAATTCCTGCATATTTAAACATTGTTTCTTTTACAGATATCCAAAATAGGATTAAGGCAAAAGCTCCACAGAGTTATCTTACGTTAATGATGAGGATTTGCATGATGAAAATTGCTAATGTTATAGCTGAAAAAATAGATGCTAATTGTATTATCACAGGAGAAAGTTTATCCCAAGTGGCAAGTCAGACTATTGAAAATATTAGTATTGTAGACTCAATTGCAAAATATCCTGTTTTGAGACCTTTAATTGGTATGAATAAAGAAGAAATAATAAAAGAGGCAAAGAATTTAGGGTCTTATGAAACTTCAATAATTCCTTATGATGACTGTTGCTCCTTGTTTGCACCAAAGCATCCAATTCTTTATGGGAATCATGGGGTAGCTATGTCTATTTATGAAAAAATGGAGACTGAGCAATTATTTACGGAAGCAATTGAAAAAAGAATTGTGAAAAAGCTATAGATTTTGCTTTCAATAGTCCTCTTTTGTAGTGTATATTTTCTCACTAGTCTATAAGATTTAGGTTCTTTTTTTGTAGAAGCTATAATCAATACTTTCGAGTACACTCAAATCTTGCTCTCTTGTTGTTAGGTGCTTTGTTTCTTCTTTACTAGCCCCAAGTGTCTCGTATATATATGTGAACGATTTAACCATTTCTTTAAAGTGCCTTATGGCGTACTCTTTATAGCATTTGTTGTTTGCAAAAAATGTCCAATAGCTATTTTGCATCATGGTTACTTCTCTAGTTGCAAGATTTAGAGTGCGAATGTTTAATGGAGACATATCCCCAAACATATTTATGAGTGTTTTTAACCTTTCTGTGCATTTCATTATGTAGCGATACATCCAGTCATTCTCTTCAGTAAATAATTCTTCTGCATAGCTTGAGTCTAGTAATGAAGAGTAAAATAATTCAACTTTATCCATTTCTTTAAATGAACGAGACGCATCGCAAGGAAAAGTCATTTCCATATCTTCAATTTTATCTATTTCTCTTATTACTTCTTCTAACCAAATAAAACCTTCATACCAGCGAAAACCTAAAAAATTACTAGTGAATATTGTTAAAGATAGTGGATTTTTTAAAGAACTTACTTTCTTAACTTTTCCTAAAAGCTCATTTTTAGAACTGACAAAAGAGATAGCATCTTTTTTTGCTTGTTTTTTGGCTCTGTTATGATCATACGGTGAGTCTCCGTATGTATTATATCTAAAACCAGTGAGTCTTCTTCCTTTATCTATATCAAATAATGGTAATAGATACTCTCTATCTTGCAAGCTAAAACCTATATCACTAGAATTTGCCAAATAAACTTCTTTTCTTTCATAAGAATTCAATGAAAAATTTAGGTCATTATAAGTATTTATGTCTGTTGAAAGGAGCTTTAAGCCTTCTTCTGTTATTGCTGGAGCAAAAATACCTGTTCGTGGTATTTTTTTTGAAAGTAAAAAAGCTCCTCCACTAACTAAGCTGTATTCATAACCATATTTTTTTAATATTTTATCAAGCCCCTTAAAAAAACCTAAAAACTGTGGATAGAACCCCTTCAGCTTTTTTACATCAAAATAGTCAGAATATAGAAGTCTCCCCATTTGGAGTTGGGCATGGACTACTTCAGGAACTCTTTTGAAAATTGGAAGAAATGCAGAAGAAACTGCAGTGGCTAATATTTCAAGGTAATTTTCTTTTTGAAGGTACGCTAGTCTAGAAACAATATCTTCTTTAATACTAGAAAAATATTTTAGAGTTTGCTTTATGAATTCTATATTTTCCTTTAATATAGAGAGAAGTTCATCGTTCTTTCCTATTCTTGCTTCTTCTTTTTTTTCAAAAAGTATTTTATTTTCTAAAAATGCTTTGTATCGTGTTATTAAGGTTTTGTTTTTTAGCATTTGGCAATAGATAGGAGAAATAGATATTGCCAACCTAAAAGAAACTTTATCTTCAATAAGAGAGTCGCACATTTTGAGGAACGGAATCAGTCTATATGTCATCATATCAAAAAAGCGATTTTCTCCTATTGTGTTTTCATCTAAGTTAGGACTAACAAATAATGTGTTTTCTTCTAATATGAATACTATTTTTTTCATTGTTGCATCCTCAAAAATTAGAATATAATTACTTTGGAATATTGGATTCTTCAAAAAGTCCTTTGTAATGTTGAAAGTGCCATTGTTGCACATATTCTAAGCCAGATAGTTTCATAATTTCACTTATATTAGAATTATCAACACAAAGGTTATTTTTTATATTTTTTCGTGGCATATAAATAAAATTAGATTTAGCCATAACCTCAGTTTTTTGTTTTGTCTTAAACATAAGAGCAACTTGTGTCACCTCTTCATTTATTGACGTATGAATATATAGCGAACGCTCTTCTTGTTTTACATTTACATCTTCAAAAGAATAATAAGAATCATCTTCTTCGCTCTCAAAGCTCATCACTCTTAAAAATATAGATACGTTAGGGTCTTCACTTATTAGTTGTCCCAAAGTATTTGCATTAATATCCCAAAAAGCAAAGAGCCACATTGGGTCTCTAAGTAATATTCTTATCTCTGTCATTCCATAAGAAGCAGGCAAATCTTCAACCTCATCTTCTAGTGGCAATGTTTTTAAAATATTATATGGAAGATTTTCAAGTTCAATATCCATATTTAAGATTTCTTTAATCAATTGAATACGTGAAAAATTTGGAGGCACAAACAGCTCCAAACTCTTCGCTAAATCTATGAGATCACTTGTGGCGAGGTTTTGTAATTGGCTTCTTTTAATTCTTCTTTTTTTCACTGGCTGTTTCCTTATTCTTCTTAAAGAAACTGTATAAGATTAATAAAGCGAAAGCTATGACGACCGAAGCATCTGCTATGTTAAAAGTTGGCCAGCGTTCTAAACCAAAAAGCCCATAGAATTTAACATCGATGAAGTCGACAACTCCTTCAGCTCTAAAAAATCTATCAATTAAGTTTCCTATTCCACCACCTAATATTGCACATATTGTCCACCTTTCAAATTTAGAAAATTCCACCCTAAAATAAACTGGAATAAAAGCAATGACTACTAAAAGTGGTAAAAGTTTTAAGAATAAAAATCTTAAAATAGGGGAGAGTGTATTGCCTAAGCTAAAGGCAGCACCTGTGTTATAAACTAATATAATTTGCAAAAAATCTCCAAAAAAAGATGATAGAATTCTACTAGGCGGGGCATAGTGTACAATAGCTATTTTTGTTATTTGATCAAGCAAGATAACAAAAAGCGTTAATATAAATGGCAACATTACTTCCTTTTTTATTTTCATATATTCTCCTTAAATTACAAACCTGTAGGTACGTCAATAAAGCATGTTTCAATGTTTAGATCAAGCATTGTTTTTCTCATTAAAAGAGTTACTCCAACGGTTTCTGTATTGTAATGCCCTCCAGCAATTACATTTATGCCAGCTTCTAAAGCTTTGTGGTATATTTCATGTTTAATTTCTCCCGTGATGTATAAGTCAACTGAACGTTCAATAGCTTCATCAAGAAAAGAGCCACTACTTCCTGAAAGAATAGCAATAGTTTCATTTTTTTCTTTGCCAAATGGCAGTATGTGTGAAGGTTCTTCGCCTGTAGGAAAAAGATGTGTGCACAACTCTTCAATTGTTGCAGGCTTTTCTAAGCTTCCCATAATTCCTAACGCTTTTCCATGATAGAGTGCAAATGCACTTCGTTTTTCAAGAGCTATTCTATCAGCTAATCCTGCATTGTTTCCATAGATGTGGTGAGCGTCGAGTGGTAGATGGCAAGCATACAAAGCAATGTTGCTATCAAGCAATGTTTTGATTCTTTTGTAATGAGCACCTCTTATCATTTCTTGCTCTTTCCAAAAAAGTCCATGATGCACAAAAAGAAGTGAAGCTTTTAATGAAAAAGCTCTTTTTATTGTTTCAAGAGAAGCATCTACTGCAAATGCTATTTTTGTTATGGGTGCCCCATCATTATCAACTTGCAAACCATTTTTTGAAACATCAATACTAGAGAATTCGTCTATATTAAGTAGTTGTTTAAAGTAGAGATCCAACTCTTTTGTATCCATAGGCTGGGAATTATATATAATGAATAGAAAATATGCTATAGTTAAAAAAGTAAGCTATACTCTTATAAGCAACAAATATTGATAAATACGTCTATTTAAATGTGAAAATGAGATATATTAAAATAAAAAAGGCTGAAGTCTAATTGCCCCAGCCTTAAAATATAAATCCTAAGCTATTTCTTTAGCTTTTTGTTTTTTTGCAATTGCAGGCATTATCAAACCCAAAACTACTAGAACTATAGGTGTGCAAATATTAAGCATTGTTTGAAACACTGAGCCTTGGGAGTACATTCCCAAAACACAGGCAAAAAGAGTGAAAGCAAAACACCATCCACCTAAAATCATGCCAAGACTCTTATTCTTTGTGAACATATAGTCTGCACTCATTTTTGCACTATGTTTTTTTAATGCCATGTATGCAACAAATACCCATAAATAACGAAGTGGCATACATACAGAGTTTAATTTAACAAGCCATCTTACTAATTCATCAACTTCCTTAATTCCAAACATTGGAATAATAATCAATATAGAGACGATGATTCCTATTAATATCTGACCATTGACATAAGCACCATACTTATTCTTTTTGAAAAGAGTTTTTGGAATAAACTCATCGGTAGTGCTTTCAAGTAATATTCTCAAAGGAGCGTCAATAGAGATGACCATAATTGAAATCTGACCTGCAAAATCTACAAGTGCATATAAGATCATAAATATATTTCCAACACCATAATATTCACCCAATTTTGCAAAAGCATAATATGCACCATTTGTCATTAAATCTTTTGGAATATTATTTGTATCAAACATTAAAGAAAGTGCAAAAGTACCTAGAATTGCTGTTACACATACCATGATAACCATAAAAATCATGCCACGTGGAAAATCTTTTGATGGATTTCTCATCTTATTTACGTAAGGAGATATTTTTTCGCACCCTCCAACTGCAAACACTAAGATTGAAAGAGAAGTAAAGAATTTTAAATCAAAAACAGGTAAAAAGTTAGAGAGAGTCCAATTTGTTTGAATGACTTTTGCACCTGTAATATATGGAGCAGAAATAGCCATAAATATGTATAAAAGACTCATTATGAACATTGAAGAGCCAGCTATAGTGGCAATTTTTTTAACAAAGTTTACCCCTCTAGTTGATAGATACAAAATGATTAAGAAAATAACCAATGCTGCAATCGTCAATAAATACATATTTGCATTGCTAATTCTCCTGTCTTGGAAAATTAACCAACTAAAAGAAATTAAAATTCTAGAAGGTTTTTGTGAAATATAGGGCATGTGAACAACCCAATAAGTCCAGCCTGCGTAATAGGCAATCTTTTTACCAATAGTTCCATCGATCCAAGAACTCACTCCACCGCCAGCATCTTTGAAAGTAGAACCTAACTCTCCAACCATAAGAGAATATGGAACAAAATAAATGGCAAAAATTAAAACCCATGATATTATAGCTCTTAATCCGCCATACTCAGAATATCCATTGATGATATTCCCCATACTCCAAACAGTGGAGAAAGCCATAAATGCCAAAGTGTACCAAAGAATCTTTTTGGCTTCGCCTTTGTTTTCCATAAAACACAACTCCTTAAAAATTATATTTTGCACTAAAGTACGGTCTTGAGCCTACACTACTAATCAAAAATAGTCAAATGAAGAGTTTGTGGGCGATAAATGCTTAAGGGCTCTTATCCTTAAGCATTATTGAATTAAAATAGCTATTGTAACTATTTTTTATATTGAGCTTTGATGGTTTCTATAACGTAATCTTTTATACTCTTGCCATGAATGGACACTTTTATATCAGAAGCTTCAAAATCTTCACTATTATAGGATGCTATAATACTGAAAAAATTAAAAGCAATTATTTCTTTGTTAATAAAAAAATCACCTTCAGGAAGTGGAATAAAAATAACTTCTAACTTTTCAGTGTTTATATCTTCACCTATAAGCTCAGAAAGATTTAATTTCTTTACAGGGGCTATCATTGCATGGGTTAGATTCAAGTCTTCTATCATACGCATGTTTTGATTCCAAAACTTAGATTCCTTTATGCTTTGGCTATTTAGTTTTTCACGGTTAGAAATAGCAGAAAGGACTCTTCTAAAAGAGTCTTTTGTAAAATCATCGCTATAGAAACCTTGCATTTCTTTTTTGCCTGCAAGTTCAAGAAAGTACTCATCACTCATCTTGTCTTTTGATGCAACACTCTCCCAATAAAACAACATCATCTCTAAAACATCTTGGCTAACACTAATTTCTTTTAACATATACGAACACACTCCTAAAATATATTAAGGATTAAAAAGTCCACGTTCTGGTGCTTTTACACGAGTTAAGGCTACAAAGGCATCTTGATTCATGGAAACAAAACTAGAAATATCTGTTTTTTTTGCACTTTCATAAACATCAATATGAAAAGCTCCCAATGCATCAAAATATGGGAAAAAAGATACTACATGGCTGTATTGTCTTAAAGGAGAAGAGCCTACCTCTCTATTTACAGCACCAAGATAAAAATGTCCAGGTTCTGTGACTGCAAGATAATATAAAAGTGGTTCTAAATATGCAGTTTGATATCCTGCACTATTCAAATATCCTTCAAAAGACTCATATTTCACTTTTTCTTCTTTTGTTCTCATAATAGGAGCTGACGCGAATGGTTCAATTTTCACATCTACTCCAGAGCTCAATGGTTTAGAGGTACGTCTTAGTTGCATTGTTAGAGCTGCTGCACTTAAATTGCGAATCCAATCTAAGCCCAAAAATATTTCATTATCTTCTAAAGTTGTGTTGAATTGGGATTTATTGTTTACTGTTTGACTTAATAAAGATTGCACAAAAACACCTTGACCTGCGACAGGGCGTATCATACCATCAATAATCCATTTTAAAAAACCATAAGCATTCACTCCGCCTACAACATTCTCAGCATTTTGTACTTCTCTCAGCTGATATATTATTTCTTGATTAGTTTGTTTTCTTCCATCTTTCAAATGAATAGGAACACCCCACTCATCAAAGCCACCATCTTCAAGATATACCAAGGTAGAAAGACGATCTGAAATCATATCAGAACAAGCTTCCACTGTGCTGGAAAAACTAGGTGGATTAAACAAATCCCATTGAAGGCTATCTTTTGTGAAAGAACGCATTTGTGAAATAGAAAAATAGCAAAGTGTGTTAAAGCTTAAACCTATGGGATAGCGACGTTTGACATAAGCATTAAAAAGGCAGATATCAAAGTATGTCATGTCTTCTCTTGCAGGAGTTAATCTCAAATATAACTCTGGATTTTCTCTTGGATATATCCTTATAGATAGGTTCTCTCCTGTCTTATAGTCTTTATAAAGCACCCATGTTCCTTGAGGCACATAATCTTTTGTGCTAGTGAAATCTGTGTTCATAGGAGTAACAACAATGGCAATTTCTTCCTTTTCTTTTAGAACAA
>CAUUAF010000036.1:0-15497 GCA_963543085.1 uncultured Treponema sp.
TTAATCAATTGTTATTTGTATTAAGTATGCCAATTACAGGAACTAGTTATGTTATTGTCCTAGCTTCTATAATTACTCTATTATTAGTTCCTATTTGTTTTTCTGTTTTTCATTTAATTTTGTTAAAAAACAATATTAGTTTTGTTTGCAATGTGTTTAAAAAAGAAAGAGTTTTATTTCCATTTAGATTTAATCATAAAGTTATATCATCTTTTGCTCTTGTATTAGTGGTTCTTTTGTTTTTTGAATTCAAATTGCAAATTGTGAGTTTTATCATAAAAGAATTTAAAGCTAACTCAAACTTTTATGAAGAAAATTATATTTCACCAAAAGATGTAACATTTACTTTCCCTGAACACAAAAAAAATCTTATTTTTATCTATCTTGAATCAACAGAAGCAGAAATTGCTTATTGTGCAAAAGAAAACACAAATCTAATTCCGGAGCTAGCAGATATAGCAAAAAATAACTTGAGTTTTAGTCATTCTGATGGTATAGGAGGGCAAGTTCAAGTGCCCGGAACAGATCATTCTATTGCCTCAATATGTTGTACACACTTAGGTCTTCCTTTGTTAGTAGATTTTGCAGGACAATTTTATAGAAACAACAGCGAATATTTCTTTAATGGAGCTTATGGTTTAGGAAACATTTTACATGAGGGTGGATATAATTGTCTTTTTACACTAGGGAGTGGAACGGTTTATGGCGGACTAGGCAATCTACTAAGAGGTCATGGTTTTGAAGTTAAAGATCTTGATTACTATAGAGAAACAAATAAAGTTCCAAAAGATTATTTTGTTTGGTGGGGAATTGAAGACGCTAAGCTTGTTGAATTTGCAAAAGAGGAACTCAGCTCTCTTGCTTCTTTTAAGAAACCATTTGCTTTTTCTGTCTTCTTTGAAGACACTCATACTCCTTCAGGATATCTTGATTCTGAATGTGAAAATAAATATCCAAAACAGATTCACAATGTATTTGCTAACATGTCTAAGAGGGTTGGTAAGTTTATAGACTGGATAAAAGAACAACCTTTTTATGAGGATTCTGTTATAGTAATTTTGGGAGACCATTTATATATGGGCGGCGACCTATATGATAAAGATCCCATATCAAGGCATGCCTATAATGCTTTTATAAATACAGGTAAAACTGGCGAATATAGCAAAAATAGAAAGTTCTGCACTTTTGACTATTTCCCTACAATATTAGATTGTCTTGATATTAAGTATGAAAAAGATGGTTTGGGAATTGGGCGTTCTTTGCTTAGTGGAAAGCCTACACTGCTTGAGCAATTTGGCGAAGAAAAACTTGTAGAATTAATTACTGCAAAATCTTATCTTTATTATTCCTTATTAAGACAATGAAAAATGAGATAAACATATTTTTCATGTATAACTTATATAAAATAATTTGCATTCTTCGGTGTTATCACATGGTTTTAGCATTATAAATGTTAAAACCATGTGTATTATAAGATTGTAACTTTTTAATAAAAAAGTGATATAATAAGAGATGTGAAAAGAATATCTTTGCGATTAAATATAATCTTTTTTTTCCATTATGGGCTTATTTCTATGAGTCTGCCAAAAATCAAGTCAATTCAAAAGTGTACATTAAGAGATGTGAGTATAGTACATTAGCTAGTGTTATAACAGTACATTAGCTAATGTACTGATCCCAAACCGCTCGATTTGGGGATCGCAAATCGAGCGATTTCGCATCCCCAAGTTGCTCGGTTTGCATATGCGAAGTAGTACTACTTGCATATGCGAGAATGTTAAGTCTTGCCACCCCATGCTTTACACGTTGCGGTCGTGAAAACGACCGCAATCTCAATAAATTTCCTACCGTCGCAAACCCTTTAGGGTTTGACACGTTGCGGTCGTGAAAACGACCGCAATCTCAATAAATTTCCTACCGTCGCAAACCCTTTAGGGTTTGACACGTTGCGGTCGTGAAAAGAACCACAATCCAACAAATTTCCTGTCATTGCCACTCCGAAAGGTGTGCTCAAGTTGCAACCACAAATGAGATTTTTGCACTCATTTATAATCTGGAATCTCTGCTGTTACCATCTAGTAACTTTTTATAATTTTTAATAATCTATTCTTCAAGGAGTTGTTTATGAAAAAATTGTCTAAAGTTTTGTTTGTTTTTTCTATCTTTGCATGTGTTTTCTCTTCATGCAATCAGGGTTCGGGGGGGGGGACTACACAAACACCAGATAATCCTGAAATAAAGGAAGAAAGAGAAGGTTTTGTTGCAGTCCCTGTTCCGCAAGATGTGATAATTGGGAAAAAACCCAGTTGCAAAGTACCTTATGATAGCGAGGTAAGATGGGGAGCTTTTGTTGAAGGCAGAAAAATTAAACTTTCCCCTTATGCAATGGCAAGGTATGAGGTTACATACAATTTATATAAGGAAGTTTATGATTGGGCAAAAGAGCATGGTTATAAGTTTGCAGGAGTTGCTAGAGAAGGTGGAATGGGAAAGACAGGGCAAGATCCTTTAAAGGATGGTATGCCTGCTACCAGTATTTCATGGAGAGATGCTGTTGTGTGGTGCAATGCTTACACAGAAAAAACTTTAACATTGCAAGATTGTGTTTACACAATTGATGGTGAGGTAGTTAAAGAAAGTAGTGCTGAGAAAAAAGCAATGCCAATTGATATGAATATTAAAATGGATAGGACAAAGAAAGGCTTTCGTCTTCCTACCGTTGCAGAATGGGAATATGCTTCACGCTATCAAAAAGATAATGTGAATGCAGAAAACTATGGAACAGAAGAAAAACCTATATGGCTAACTTGTGTAAACAGTGCTTCAGGAGCTAAAAAACCTATTGGTTTTGAAGGTGTTGAGAAGGGAAATGAAACCTGGGAAACTTTGCGTGATGAGCTTTCACGAGTTGCAGTGTATGAAGACTATTATAATGGCACTGTAGATTGGATGGAATTAGTCCCTCCAATTAAAGATACTGCAAAAGTGGGTTCGAAGGACATGAATGCATTAGGCGTTTATGATATGTCTGGCAATGTTTGGGAATTGTGTTTTGATTGGTATGATGAAGACCCAAAAAAAGGTGATGAGCAATACAAAAATGGG
This sequence comes from uncultured Treponema sp., assembly GCA_963543085.1. GTDB lineage: Bacteria > Spirochaetota > Spirochaetia > Treponematales > Treponemataceae > Treponema_B. The sequence continues at coordinate 3,106 of CAUUAF010000036.1, forward strand.
GATGGCATTTTAGTTGACCCAGCAGGTCCTGCGACTCCAACACAAGGAGCTTACAGAGCTGATCGTGGTGGTAGCTTTAAAGACCATTCAATTGAGGCAGCATTAGGTGTTATTGATATGTGGGCTTCTTTTTTAGGGGCTAGTAACATAGGAATTCGCCTAGTTTATAGTATTGAATAAAGTTTTTTAATTTTATTTGAGGAGATATTGATTATTTTGATGATCAATGTCTCTTTTTCTATATTGTTCATTATAAAAGCCAAAAAAATCAATAAGCTTTTTAAGCTATTCATTATTAAGTAGTTATTTATTGTTCACGCAGTCTAATTTTAAAAGTATTGAATAAACTTCTTTTTTTTTGTTAGTATTCACGAATAGTTAGTTTTTATTATTCTCAATATTCTATGTTTGAGGAGATTTTTATGCAGACGTTAGAATCATTAGGTAAGTATACATTCCAGCATTTGCTTGAAAATAGTGTTAAACTATTTGAAAAACGCCCAGCTGTGTCATTTGCCGACGAAGCTCCCATAACATATGGGGAGTTTTATAAAAAGGTTATAAGAACACAAAAGCTTCTTACTAACTTAGGTTTGCACTCAGGGGATCACATCGCAATTCTTTCCCCGTCTTCTCCATTTTGGGGAATATCATATTTTGCTATTGTGCTTATGGGATGTGTAGCAGTTCCCCTTTTGCATGATTTTACAGAAAAGGAGATTGTTTCTTGTCTAAAACATTCTAATAGCAAAGCTCTTTTTATTTCGAAAAAAATGATAGCAAAGATTCAGAATCTTGAAGATGTTGATGTTATTATTAATATTGAAGACTCATCTATTATAAAAGGTTCTATTATAAACGATGAGGAAGCTCCTATATATCTTTGCAATGAAGAAGATTTGGCTTCTATTATATACACATCTGGAACTACAGGACGTTCTAAAGGTGTTATGTTGACCCATAAAAATCTTGTTTTTACAGCAATAGCAGGGCAACAAGCACAACGCATTAATTGTTATGATGTAGCAGTTTCCATCTTGCCTATGTCTCACGTCTATGAATTCACAATTGGCTTTTTGATGTTTATTTTGAATGGAGCTTGTATTTATTATTTGGGAGGGCCTCCTGTGCCTAGAACACTATTGCCAGTTTTAGCTAAGGTGAAGCCTCAATTTATGCTTGTAGTTCCTATGGTTATAGAAAAAATTTATAAGCAAAAAATTTTACCATCTTTTAATAAACAAGGTCTTATAAATAAACTATATCAGAATCGTCTAACGAGAAGAATGCTTTGTAGGATTGCAGGTAAAAAGCTAATTAAGACATTTGGAGGTAGATTAAAGTTCTTTGGCATAGGAGGTGCAAAGGTTGATCCTGTTGTTGAAGAATTTATGAAGGAGGCAGGTTTTCCGTATGCTATAGGTTATGGACTCACAGAGACTTCACCATTGATTGCATTCTCTTCAGTCGGAAAAACAAGACCAGGCTATATAGGTTGGCAAGTTGAAGGTATTGAAGTAAAGATTGATAGCCCAGACCCAGAAACTGGAGTTGGTGAGTTGGTTGTTAGAGGGGAGAATGTGATGAAGGGCTACTACAATGATCCTTCTCTAACAAAGGAAGCTTTTACTCAAGATGGCTTTTTTAAGACAGGAGACTTATGTTCTATTGATAAAAAAGGCTGGATACGCCTGATGGGACGTTCTAAAAACATGATTTTAGGTGCAAGTGGTGAGAATATCTATCCTGAAGATATAGAGTTTGTGATTAATCAGCATCCTCTTGTTTCTGAGTCGTTGGTTATTGAAGGAGAAAACTCTTCTCTTGTGGCTTATGTTAAATTGGATGAAGAAAAACTAAATGCTCAAGTTGCGGGTGATGTGGATGGAGAGAAAACTTTTTCTGAAAATCTTCAAGGTATGGCTTCTGGACTCTCAGATGCTTTTGTGTATAAGAAAGAAGAATTGTTGAACGAAATTAAGTTTTTTATTAACACGAATGTTAATAGAATGTCTCGAATTGACACTGTTAAATCTGTTTCGGAATTTGAAAAAACTGCAAGTCAAAAAATAAAAAGATATCTTTATTCAATGCAAAATAATAAAAATGAAGATAAAAACGAATAAAACTAAGTTAATATTCTATTTCATATAATTTTTAGCTATCAAAAAATCCACCTATCTTATGAGTATTAAATGAAAAAGATAGGTGTTCTAACTCTTCATCACAATAGAAAATAAAAAATTAACCTATTATAATTAATGTATAGCTTATGAGGTGCAATAAGTGAATGCAATTGAAAATCTAATAAAAGAAAAGGGTAGAGATTTCAACTATTGTTTTGTTTTTCCTTCCTATATATCGCAAAAAATATGCTTTAGAAAAGCATTAGATATAACAGGACTTCCTACAGTTCCTTCAGAACTTTATATAAACTGGAAAACCTTTATACAAGAACATGTTTGTATGTCTAAAAATGCAAAACCTGTTACAGACGCTGTTAGGCAATTATATGCAGAGTATATAACAGACAAAAATGCAAAATTATCAATGAAAGAACAAGGCTTATTTAAGTCTTTAGTTCCTATAGAGTATGCAAATGAGGGAATAAATTTTGCAACATGGATTTCTTCAATTTTGCCCAATTTGAATTACTTTTTAGATAGAGATAGCCTCGACAAAGAATTACATGATTTGCACACTCTTAGTTTAGATTATTCAAAGTTTTTGCAAAAAAATAATTTATATGAACCAAAATGGGAAGGAAAAGCATTTAACAATGATGATAAAAAATACATAATAATATACCCCGAACTCATAAATGATTTTTATGAATATGAAGACTTTCTTAAACAATACCCGCAGATTGAATTATTCCATATAAATATAGAGAATAAAACACCTGTGTTGCGTGAATTTGAAAACACAAGGCTAGAAATTAAATATATTATTTCAGAAATTGAAGAATTGATTTTGGAAAAAAAAGTTCCTATTGAAGACATAGCATTAAGTGTTGCAGATATAGACAATCTCAAAGCCCATATAATAAAAGAATGTGAAATGAGAGGAATTCCTATTGACCTATATTCGCGGGAAAGTCTTAGCAAAAATGGCTTTTGTAATTTTTTTGAAGCAATAAAAAATATTATAGAAACTCATTATTCTTTTGAATCTATAAAACAATTATTTCTTAACCCATCAGTTATATGGAAAGAACAAGAAGTTATTAATAACCTATTAGAGTTTGGAATTAAGCATAATTGTGCATATTCATGGGAAGAAGATGGCAAATGGAATAATATTTGGAAAGATGCATATTATTCAAAGTCTCTACACGAAGAAAAAGAAGTTATTGCTATGGATATGTTCAAAGATATGAAAAAGAAAATAGAAAATATCTATTATGCTACGTCTTTCACAAAAATGAAGCAAAACATAAAAGAGTTCTTTCATGACTATATGATTGAAGAGGAAACATTTGAAATTACAAAAAATCAAAAACAAAAGCTGGCAGTGTTCAAGATTATTAGAGATTTATGTGAGACTGAAAGCAATCTAAATTTCTATTTTAATGAAGCAAAAATCAATAGATATAAATTCTTTCTATCTTTATTGAACAAAAAACAAATCAATTTTGAGGTTAATGAAAGAGGTTTAAGTGTTTTTCAATATGGTGTTTCAATTGCGACCCCATACAAATACCATTTCATTATCAATATGAACCAGAATAATGGAAGCATTGTTACTGGCAATTTTAGGTTTTTGAGGGATGATAAAAGAATAGATATGAATATTAAAGAAGTTGATTTAACTAAGCTTATTATTGCTTCTTATAGTGATGTAGAAAATCTTTATTGTTCATATTCAAAAAAACTTTATAGAGGCTATGCAATAGCACATAGTGAATTTAAAAACGTACAGAGTATTAAAGAATATCATGTAGAAGATTCTTTTTATAATGAAGAATGTTATTTTATGGAAAAGAATAGCAAATTAAATAAGATATATCAAACGCAGGCAGAAGGTTTGAAAAAGGCAAAACATTTTGATGAGATGGATAAGTTTTCTCAGTTAGATGAGCCATATAGTCAAAAGCTACAACCATTATTTGAAACAATTAAAAAGATTCAATATGCAGAGGAATGTTTGCGGGTAAGTGCAACGGACTTGAACGATTTCTTCACAAATTGTCCTACCAAGTTTTTTATGTCTAAAATATTAAAAATAAAACCCATAGATTTTAAGGCTAGAATGTCAGATCAATATATGATTGGAAATATGTATCATTCAATCTTGGAAAAGTTATATAAAAAGATTATGCATTCAAACGAAGTTTTTAATAAAGAGAATTTGAATGTTGATTATTTAATGTTTTTAGAAGAGGCATTCTCTGATGTTTTTTTCACTTATGCAAAAGTTTATGGACCACTTTCAAAGCCTTTTATGGAAGTTATGAAAAAACAAATTATAAAAGTGATTAAGAATGTTCTCACGCTTGATGCTTCGTATTTTGACCGTTACACTCAATATGCAATAGAAGGGGAATATCAATTTTTAGAAGATAAGATTTTATATTTTGGTAAGATTGATAGGGTGATTAAAGATGGAGATGGTTTTGTCGTTTTGGACTATAAAACATGGAGTCCTGAAACTGATGTTGAAGTTGAAGACAATGTACTAAAAGACTATCAAATCCCTTTTTATGTGTTATTGATAGAGACTATTGAAAATCAGAAAAATCAGGTTCAAGAAACACATCATAAAGTTAAGGCAGCTTATTTTGTTGAACTACTTGAAAATGATATCAATAGAGTTATTAAAAGTGAAACCATTCAAGATGGTAAAAGAAAAGGAAAAACTAGAGAAGAATTCCAAGAAAACATTGAGGTATTAAAACAAAGCGTAAAAGATTTTTATGAAAGAATAACTAATGCTGATTTTACTGCAAAGGATAGAACATGGAAAAAATGTAGTAAATGTAAGTTCAAGCGTATATGTAGAACAACTTTCAATGTTAGAGGAAAATAATGAAAACATTTGATGAAATGATAAAAGAATTTAACAGCGAGCAAAAAGAAGCTATCAAATCAAATAAAAACACAGTTGTGTCTGCAGGAGCAGGTTCTGGCAAAACTAAAACACTTTCTGCAAGATATGTTCGTTTTATTATAGAAGATAAAATGAAAGTGGACGAGATTTTAACTCTCACTTTTACAAAAAAAGCAGCAGTTGAAATGTATGCAAGAATATATTCAGAACTACAGAAGTTAGAAGACAACCCATATGCAAAAAAAGCTATAGAAGATTTTCAAAAAGCTAGAATTAGCACCTTGGATTCGTTTTGTAATTCTGTTTTAAGATATAGTTGCAGAGCCTATGGGCTTCGACCTGATTTTTCTATAGATGAATATAAGTCTCAAAAAATGGCTGAAGATATTGCAACATCTTTCTTCTTAAAAAAGATAAAGGAGGCATGCCTTAAAGACTTAGTGCCTTCTAAAGGTAAGAACATTAACACAATTATTTTAAATCTTTTTGCAAAAATACTTTCTGAATATGTCACAATAGCAAAGCCTCTTGAATTAACTCAAATGTTAGAAATACAAGAACAACTCTTAAAAGAAAAGCTTGATGAAGTGCTTATTAAAATACAAAAAATAATTGAAGATATAAGAGAACTTGAAGATTCAGATAATAAAATGGTGAATGAGGCAAAAAAAATTGTTAATGAGTTGCCAGATGGTGAGTTAGAAAATCTTTTTGATATTGAAAATGAAGAAAATCAAAATTTATTTTCTGCTTACTATTCACTTTCTAAAGTAAAATTATCAACGAAGAAAGAAGAAGTTGTTTTTTTGTGTAAGGCATTTATTGAAGAATTTAGAGTTGAATTTAAAAATCTTATCAACATTTGCAATTATAATCTGCCTTTAATGAAAGATGTTTTCTGCTTATTGGATGAACTGCAGAAAGAATATATAAAAGCTAAGATAACACAAGGAGTATTGACTTATAATGATGTTTCACACCTTGCTCTTGAAAGCTTAAAAAATGATGTAGATTTGCGAAGCTATTATAAAAAGAATATAAAAACAATAATGATTGATGAATTTCAAGATAACAATCAATTGCAACGTGATATTCTTTTTCTTTTAGCAGAAAAAAAAGAAAGGCAAGAAAAGAGTGTTCCTTTAGCAAATGAGCTTGAAGAAGGAAAACTATTTTTTGTGGGAGATGAAAAACAATCGATATACGCATTTAGGGGAGCAGATGTTTCTGTTTTTAGGAGTTTAATAAAAGATTTAAAAAGTGAGATTAAGCTAAACAAAAACTACCGCACAGAAAAACCTTTAATAGAACTCTTTAATGCAATTTTTTCGTATGTGTTTTATTCAGAAAAGAATAAAGCTATTGAAGAGATACCGCCTTACGAAGCTACCTTTGAAGATATCAACTACTCTAAAGACAATAGTAGTTTGAATGCAGGAATGGAAGTTTTATATTTTGATTCTTCTAGTTTAATGGATAAAGATTTGGTTAGCACTGATTGCGAAGCTTTTTTTATAGCTAAGAGAATTAAAACACTTTATGACGAACACTTTCAAGTGAGAGATAAGGCAACAGGAGAACCTAGAGATTGCACATGGTCAGATTTTGCTATTTTGTTACGAGCAGGCACAAAACAAAGCTATTATGAACGCTATCTTAAAATGTTTGGAATTCCATATACAGCAAGTAGTCAAAAGTGGATTTTTACTTATGCACCACTAAACGACCTTTATGCTATGTTGCGTCTTGCAGTATATGAAAAAGATAATTTTTGTTATGCACAAGTATTAAAAACTCCCCTAATCAATATTAGTGATTTAGGTTTTTCGCAAGTAATGATGGCAAATAAAGCACCTTTTGAAAAGGAACTTGATGATACTTTAAGTAAAGATGATTCTCTTTCATTCAAAAGAGGTAGAGTGGTTTTTGAAGCCTTAAAAGAAGCACTAAAAACAAAGAGTAATGCAGAGCTTATCACAATTCTTATTTTTGAATATCGCTATTTATTACTATCTAACAGTGGATATCAGCATTTTATAGAGCTTTATGACTATTTATTTTTTTTAGCAACACTTGCTGACCAATCTAATATGACCCATTTTGAGTTTGTTGATGTATTGCAAGATTATATAACAGAAGAAAAAGAAATGGAGGAGATGGATATTCCTGTCAACCAAAAAAAAGACAGTATAAAAATTATGACTGTGCATAAAAGTAAGGGGCTGGAGTTTCCAATTGTGATTATTCCCAACTGTGAAAATGAAGGGCAAGGTTTTAAAAAAGAAGGATTAGTTTTTTATTCAAATGAAACAGCACTTTCAATACATACACCTGATAATTTTAGTCAATATAGGTCTTCGGGTGACACGAAGACAAATTTCTTTTTTGAAATGCTTAGAGAAGAAGAAAATAAAAAGATGTTGAGTGAAATTAAACGTATCTTTTATGTTGCAATGACAAGAGCTGAAGTCTATCTTATTTTGTCTGGATGTTTTAATTCAAAAAATGATTCAGAAAACTATGATTCAGCATTACAAAACACCAAGGAACTCTCTCATAGGACACTTGATGATTTTCTTAAAATTGCACCTATACCCGAAAAGCTATCTAGTTTTTTTAAGCTTTTAACTTATTCGTTTTTAAAACAAGATAGTAGCGTTTTAGAGAAACTTAATCTTTCTTTTTTCGAAATTCCTGCAATTGAAAGAAAGGATTTAATTAAAGTTAGTGGAACAAAAGATAAGAAAATAGCAACACACATAAAACATTATAAAAACCTAGAAATTAAAGAGTTCCCAAAAAATGATGAGCCAGCAACCACATCTGCAAAGGGTAGTATTGATGGAAAAGAAGATAGAAACTTAATCTTTGATCGAGATGAAAAACCTATACAATTAGGAGAGATTGCTCATAGTATGTTGGAAGCAGAATTAAGCAACACTGAATTTGATTTTGGTGTTTTTGATCTTGAAGAAACTGAAAAAGATTTGTTAGTTCGATATAAGAACAACTTTCTTTCTTCCGAGCTTGGTAAAATGGCTATATCTGCTTCTTATAAAAAAACTGAATATGGTTTTATCACTAAATACCAAGAAAATTCTGTTATTAAAACTATTCAAGGTGTTATTGATTTGTTTTTTAAATATGAAAATGTAGTGTATATTGTGGACTATAAAACTGACAAAAAAGAAACTGAAATATATGATAGGCAACTTTCAGTTTATAAAAAAGCAGTGGAAGACCTTTGGCAATGTAAATATCCAGAAGACAAAGTGGAATTTAAAACATTCCTTTTCTATTTGCATTTGAATAAATCTGTGGAACGTCATGTTTGAAAATAATCTTGCAAAGGTACTTATTTTGATTGTGTTTTTTTGCTTTATTCAAAAGTCTTAATTACTTTAATGTATTCACTATTCTGCTCAAATGCCTTTTATTATCTTATCATTGCCCAATAATAGAAAAATCATATATACTCGAGCTAAAACTCATCTTACTTTAAGGAGAAAAATATGTTTGAAGTTAGAGTTGAATCGGATTTTGCTGCTGCACATTATCTTCAAGATTATCATGGTAAATGTGAAAGGCTTCATGGTCATAACTATAGAGTGCTGGCTCATGCTAGGGGCAATGAATTAGATGCTGGTGGTATGCTTTTAGACTTTAGTATCTTAAAAAAAGCATTAAAAGATGTTTGTGGAGAACTTGACCACACAAACTTAAATGATAATCCGTATTTTTCTATGAATCCAAGTGCTGAACGCATTGCAATGTATATATATGAAAAACTCAAAAATAGTCTTCCTAAATGTCCTTTATATGCTATTGATGTTTATGAAACCCCAACGAGTAGAGCAAGATATATAAAGGAAGATAAATAAATATTCTCCTAAAAATGATAGCTTAAAACAACTTTCAAGTAAACGAATAAAAAAGGGGATGCTTATGAATTACAGCATCCCCAAAATAGTGCAAGTGATTAACCTTAAAAAACAATACCTTCAACAATCAACTTTTCACTAAACAACACTTTTTTATATTTTATAGAAAGAGTGTCATTACTAGCTGAGATGTTGTTTTTTACATACACATTAAATTCTCCAGATTTAATTAAGTTGTAAGCTTCTTTGTTTTTTCTAGGTTCTGTCGGCAACACGGCCGGCTGTGGTTCTCCTACACCTCAAGAACTACATCCAATTACATCAACTGTCACAGCTACTGAATTGTGTTTTTTCAAATATTCAATAGCTTTTTCGTCAATATTTATATTCATATTTTCTCCTAATTTTGCAATAAGCAATGTTTATTCCAAAACTACTTCTTTTTTGTTATAAATGGAAACATCCAACTCTCCACAACGCTTAGCAGCAACCACACCTGCAAGAAGAGAATCACTAACATTTAATGCAGTGCGAGCCATATCAATAAGTGGTTCAATTGCAACTAAGAGACCTGCAAGAGTGATTGGTAATCCCATTGAAGAAAGAACTATAATTGCAGCAAATGTTGCACCTCCTCCAACACCCACAATACCAAAGCTACCCAATGCAGTAACCACAATAAGCTTTATAAGAAATGCTGGAGCTAATGGGTTAATTCCTAGTGTAGGTGCTATCATCACAGCCAACATTGCTGGGTAAATACCTGCACAACCATTTTGTCCTATGCTAGTGCCTAAACTACCTGCTAAGTTAGCTATTCCTTCAGGCACTCCTAGGTTGTTCACTTGGTTTGAAACTGTTAATGGTAAAGTTCCTGCAGAAGATCTTGAAGTGAAAGCAAACATGAGGTTAGAAAGACTTTTTCTGAAGAAAGTAATAGGATTTAAGCCTGCGGTTAATAGATATAATCCGTGAATTATGAACATAATGAATATTGCTATATAGCTTGCAACAATAAAGCCCACTAATCTTAATATCTCTGAGAAATTTGAAGTTGCTGTAATATTAATCATTAATGCCAAAACACCATAGGGAGTGATTCTCAAAACCATTCTCACCATTCTCATTACAACGTCAGACACTGCATTAAGCCAATTGATAAAAATATCAGCACTTTCTGGTTTGCTTCTCTTTAAAAAGAAAACAGCAAAGCCTAGCATTGCAGAAAAGAAAACTGTTGCAAGTGTTGCGTTTGCTCCTTGACCAGAAAAAGCATAAAATGGATTCACAGGGATAATCTCTAAGATCTGTTGTTGAATCGGTTTTGCTTCAAAATCATGAAGTTTTCCTTCCAATGCTTGACCTCGTGCAATTTCATTTTCTCCTTGTGCCATTTTGTCTGCAGACAAACCAAAAACAGAAGTTGTTAAAGCTCCAACCAATGCTGAAATTGCTACGGTTATCATAAGAACTGCCATAATGCGAGTTGCAGCTTTCCCTATGTTTTGCTTTTGGATTGCAATTGACTTTGTTATGCTGACAATGATTAAAGGGTATACTATCATTCTTAAAAGACGTACATAACCACTTCCAATCAATGTTATCCAGCTCATAGACTTATTGATGATGGCAACATCTTTAATTGTGAGTTGCAATATAGCACCAAAAGCTATTCCTAAAACAAGAGCTGTTATCACACGAACATTAAAGCTCAAGTTTAGATTTTTCATGTATTTTATTCCATACATGAGAACTACTACTGCTAAAACAATTAGCAGTGTCCACACCATATCCATAAATATTCCTCCTATACTACAAATCGTAATATTCGATTTGTTCCTTTTAGTTTATTACAAAATATATGTATATGCAACGTGTTTAATTTGGGTTATTCATGGACTTTTTTATTATAAATATTGTTGAAAAGAGTTTTATTTAAGAAGGTTGTCTTGAAAGAGTTTTGCACTTTTTGTAATACCAAAAGCTTTGTTTAGCCTTTATATTACAAAAAACATAAAAAAAGAGATGGACTTTATAAACAAAAAGCCCATCTCTTAAACTAAACTAGCTAATGACTAGTACTCTTTTGTGCAAATCTCTTTTAATTTGTCTAAAGTAGGGGATTCTACTTTATGCATTTTATAAGGACTACCTTTTGCTGGTATTACAGTAATTTCTCCATTCTCAAAAGAAAAAGTCATCATTTTTGCCACAGAAGGAATTAAAAGCTTTCCATCCTTGAATGTATAAGCCATCTTAATTCCTTTTGTGTCTAAAACTCCGTTTTTCTCATCTGCATGGTAAGCACGAGTTTCATCAAAAGCAAGAAAAGCTCGTCCCCTGCCACCATCTTGAGTTTGAAATTCATTTGTAGCCCAAACACCTTTAATGTCTGTCTCAGTTGAACCTTTGCCTCCACCGGTATTAGCATTTGCACAACTAAATGCAAGGGCGACAACACAAACACTAAACAAAGAAAGTAAAAAATACCTTATTTTCATTTTTTATACCTCCGAAAATACCCCATCTATTGGGAGAATGTATACTATAGAAAACATTCTCGTATGTCAATATATGGAAAAACAAATAAATCAACTAAAAATTGGATACTCACTAATACACCCATTTCTCGGTTAGTCCAGATTTTTCAATCATGGTGCGGTATGTTGGAGAATGCTCTAGTAAGTAACTATGCTTACCTTCACATTCAACTTTTCCATCTTTCATAACCACAATTTTGTTTACGTTTTCTATAGACTTTAACCTATGTGAAATTATAATTACTGTTTTGTCTTTTATTAGATGATTTAAACTCTCTTGAATATTCATTTCATTTTCAACGTCTAAGGCAGAGCTTATTTCATCAAGAATTATAATAGGAGAATTCTTTAAAAATGCTCTTGCAATAGAAAGGCGTTGTCGCTCTCCTCCAGAAAGTTTAGCACCATTCTCACCAATAAGTGTGTTATAACCATTTTCAAGTTTTTCAATAAATTCACTAGCATGGGCAAGTTTTGCAGCTTCTTTCACTTCTGCATCAGTTGCATCTTTTCGTCCAATCCTTATGTTTTCCAAAACTGATGTGTTAAAAAGCATAACATCTTGGAACACGATAGAGATTTTTTCAAATAGCTCATCTATGGGAATTGCGTCTATATTTTTGCCACCTATTGTTATATTTCCTTTGTCGTGGTCATAAAGGCGAGAAGCAAGACGCAAAATAGTGGTCTTTCCACAACCAGAAGGACCTACAAGAGCTGTAACTTCATTTTGTTTTGCAATAAACGAAGCTCTGTCGACAACCTTACTATCTTCATTATAAGAGAACTCAACATCTTTAAACTCAATGTCATAGTTTTCAATTTTCTTTTTGTCTTCAATTGTCTTTTGTCTTTCTGCTACTCTAAGATTTTTTATTCGTTGCACCCTAGAATGTATATACATAACCTCTGCAAAATTTGC
>CAUUAF010000037.1:0-15467 GCA_963543085.1 uncultured Treponema sp.
TTGTGCCACTCTGAACGATGAAAAGCTCCGTTGCCAATCAGGGTTTACTCCTTTGTCTTTCATAAGGGCAATGATGAGGACATTTTATTATGATACGGGTTTGACGCTTGCGGTGCTGACACCAAACCTCGACAATCACCTCGCACTGATAAACTTGTAGATGCTGTTTCAACGCTTTTTAGGACGGGGGTTCAACTCCCCCCACCTCCATTTGTAAAAATGTTTCAATATTTATTAAAACTTTTCTTAACTTATTCAAAGATATTTGCTTTTTTTTTAATTCAAAATAGGAACTAATTATGAAGATAGATTTTTTCAAGAAAGATTTTTTTATAACGCTTTTTATGGTCGCAGCTCCCATTACTGTCCAAAACTTTATAAATTCTGCTGTTAATATGGCAGATGCTGTTATGATTGGTCGTCTTGGAGAGACTAGTATAACAGCTGTAGGGCTTGGAAACCAAATCTTTTTTCTACTAAACCTTTTGCTTTTTGGACTTGTTTCTGGTTCTGCAGTTTTTAGCTCGCAATTTTGGGGAAGAAAAGATGTTTTAGGTATTCAAAAAACAATTGGACTATGCTTTATAATTGCAACCATTATTGGAGGAATTTTTACTTTTTTTTGTCTTTTGTGTCCTGATGTTCTCATCAGTATATATAGTAAAGATGAAAAAGTAATTGAATTAGGTGCTGAGTACTTAAGATATGTTTGTTTTTGCTTTTTTCCATTTGTTTATAGCTTTTCTATAACTATGACGCTTAGATCAATAGGAAAAATAAAGCTGGCAGTTATTACTACTGCAATAGGTCTTGTTGTAAACATCACTCTTAATATGATATTGATTTTCGGTTTCTTAGGTTTTCCAGCTCTTGGAGTGAAAGGAGCAGCAATTGCAACTGTTATTTCTCGTATTTTAGAATTTATCATTGTTCTTTCAGTTTCAATTTGGCGTAAATATCCTGTTATAGGTAGCTTTAACAACATGTTTTCTTCTATCTCATTACCGTTTTTAAGAGATTATTTTATTGTAACATTGCCTGTGGTCATAGAAGAGACAATTTGGTCTTTCGGAATAACAACACACAACTTAATCTTTGCAAGAATTGGAACCAGCCAGTACGCAGCTTTTAATATTGTCAATACAGTTTCTCTTCTTTTATGGGTTATTTTCTTAGGGCTAGGAAATGGTTCTGCAATCATTATAGGTAACAAAATAGGAGAAGGGAAGGTGGATGAAGCAAGGGAGTATGCGAAGTTCATTTCCCTTTTATCTCCACTCATAGCTATTTTTATAATTCTATTTTTTATCCCTATTTCTATTTTAGTTCCATACATTTTTAATGTAACAGATGAAGTGTTGTCTTTAGTTCCTTCATTATTAATTGTTCTTTCAATCTATTATCCTCTAAAAGCTTACAATTCTGTTATGATTGTAGGTGTGTGCAGGGGAGGAGGAGATACTAGATTTTCTCTTTTTTATGATGTAGTTTTCATGTGGACAGTAGCTATTCCTCTAGCCTTTATAGTTTCTTTTACTTCCTTTTCATATGTATGGTTAATTTATGCTTTGATAATGATAGAAGAGCCTCTAAAAATGATTTTAGGTTTATCTCGACTAAAAAGCGGAAAATGGCTACACTGTGTGATATAAGAATATTTAGGAATTTTATAAATATTCAAAAATAATTATAATAAGATTACTACCACAAACGGAGCTACATACTCATTGAGGATTTCCTATCTTATTGTCAATGGTTTAGGATAGGGAAGGATTCTTTTTTTATAGACATTTTAATTTCATCACTTATAAAACTGATGGCAGCTAATCTAGCTTTTTGCAAAACTTCGACATCTTCTACTGGGTTTGCAAACTTAAAACCTAGATAACCTGATTGTTCTGTTCCCATAACATCTCCTGGTCCTCTAATTTTTAAATCTTCTTCTGCAATTTTAAAGCCATCACATGTTTCTTTCATTATTTTAAGACGTTTATAAGCATTATCTGTAAGTTTATTTTTGTATAATAAAATGCAATAAGATTGATCATTTCCTCTACCAACACGTCCTCTCATTTGGTGTAGGGTAGTTAGAGGAAAATTTTGAGCTTCTTCTATTACAATGCAAGTTGCATTAGGAACATCAACACCAACTTCAACAATACTTGTTGCAATTAAAATGTTAGTTTTCCCTTCAATAAAGTCTTTCATAATTAATTTTTGCTCATCTTCTAAAGTCTTTGAAGTAATTGAAGCTATGGTAAACTCATTAAAAATAGATTTTAGTTCTTCTTCCATAGTTTTAACAGCTTTAAAAGAAGATGTCTCATTTTCTTCAATTAAAGGGTATATAAAATATGTTTGATGTCCTTTTTTTAGCTCAGTTTTAACAAAGTCATAAACTCTCATTGCTTTTGAAGATTCTGCAAGATATGTTTTAATGGGCTTTCTTCCATTTGGCATAGTTTTAATTGTTGACACATCAATATCTCCAAAAATGCTTAATGCAAGACTCCTAGGAATTGGAGTTGCACTCATCATAATAAGGTGGGGTAGACTTCCATCCTCTCTAATTCCTTTTTTAAGCAGTGCTTCTCGTTGCAAAACTCCAAACTTATGCTGTTCATCAATGATTACAAGACGTAAATTATTATATTTTACATCATTAGAAAAAATAGCATGAGTTCCTATAATCACATCAATATTTCCTTTTTCTAATTCTTTTAATAAAATGGTCCGTCCTTTTGTTTTAACATTGCCTGATAAAAAAGCAATTTGCACACCAAGCGGAGATAATAATTTTGAAGCGTTTTCAGCATGTTGTAAGGCTAATAATTCAGTTGGAGCTAAAAATGCTACTTGCCAGTTTTTTTCTATTGCATAAAGAATAGCTAAAAAAGAGGTTAGTGTTTTGCCAGATCCTACATCTCCTTGAATTAAACGTGAGGAAGGAATATCTCCATTCAAATCTTGGTTAATTTCTAATACGGTATGCTTTTGGTCAAGAGTTAAGTTAAATTTCAATCTTTTAGTTAAAGCTACTTGTAATGGTGAAAAACTGTTTTTTATAAAAGTTTGAGAATCTGTATTAGGTAATCGTTTCTTTCTTTTAAAGTACCTTAAAATTTGAGCATATTGAAAGAAAAATAATTCTTCAAAAACTAGAGCATATCTTGCTTTTTCAATTTCTTCTATACTTTTAGGAGAATGCATAAACATGAGCACTTCTTTTTTTTCAATAACATTATATGAAGATAGAACACTTTCTGGTAAATCACTTTCAATTGAAGGAAGATACTCATCTAAAGCTTGTTTAATCACTTTTGATATTCTTTTTTGAGTTAATCCTTCGACTAATGGATAGATTGGTAAAATACCTATAAAAGCCTCTGTTTCTTTTTCTATCTCAAATGAGGATGAAGAAAGCTCTCCATATTTTCTTGAAAAAGAACCTGTAATAACCACTTGAGTAAGAGGTGGAAAAGCTGTTTGTAAGAAATTTCTATTAAAGCAAATTAAATATGCTTTATTAGATAAATCATCTTCAATCAATATCTTTAGTGTTTTTTTCTTACCAAAACCAAACCATGAATGAGCTAAAATAGTAGCTTTTACATGCAAAATTTCATTTTCTTTATATTCACTCAAATAATTGAATTTAGTTTTATCTTGCCAATCTCGCGGAAAAAGTTGCAATAAATCTCCAATAGTTTCAATCTTTAATTTCTTTAATGCATTCATAAAAGATGAACCAATACCTTTTATGGAATCAGGAGATGCTTTTAAATTTGCTAATAACATATTATTCTATATCAAAATTGTGTTGAGATTGTTTATTATAGATGAGTAGAAAGAAAAAGTCAAAAACTGTTGAAAGAGAGTTTATTTTGCTAAGTTTTGTATTTATAGAAGAGTATGCCACATTGATTATAAAATAATGCAAGTTGACAGAATGTGCGTTATGGAGAGTTATATAAAAACCTTTGTTACTATTTTTTTATTGCATAAGAGACTGAACATCTATATATGAATTGTGACTTATATAGATATAATAATTTGAATTTCATTGATGATAACATACATATGTTACCATAGTTAGTGTATTAAATCTTTTCAATCCAAGCTATTTCTTCACCTATAATTGTATTGGATCCATGTCCTGGATATACAATAGTTTCTTTTGGTAATGTAACAAGCCTTTTAAGAGATTCCATAAGCTTTTCTTCATTTCCACCTAACAAATCTGTTCTTCCCCTTGAACGTCTAAAAAGTGTATCTCCAGAAAACAAAATATTTTCATCTCTATTATAATAACAAACAGAACCTTCTGTGTGTCCCGGTGTATGCAAAATCGTAAACCCATTGATCTCATCGCCTTCTGCAACATAGTCTGTAGCCTCTGGAAACTCGTCTTTCATTGCTCTAATATAGCGATCCATCCGTATTGGAGCAAAACATTCAATATGCTTTTCTTTTGCTCCCTTACCTAAATAAAAACTATCACCTTTATGAATGTATATTTTACTAACATCGTAATGATTAAAAATATATGGAATACCACCGACATGATCAAAATGCCCATGAGTTAGCATAATTTCAATAGTTTTTGCCTTCTTCTCATTTATATAATCAAGTAGTTCTTCATCAGCTCCACCAGGATCAACTATAACCAATTTTTCATCTTTCATAAAAACCCAAGTTTTAACAAACAATTCACCTGTATATATTTCTTTTATTTCCATTGAAGCCCTCCAATAATTTCTGTTAAAACAGTGATAAAATAGCTTAGTTCTTCTTTTGTTGTTTCATAACCAATTGAAACTCTCGCTATATTATCACGATATTTAGGTAAAACAAAGTTAAAACTGTTCTTCTTTTTGCTATTCGCTGAACATGCAGAACCAGAAGAAATAGCTATACCTTTATCATTCATCATTCTAACCAATACTTCGCCACGAATATAATGATTACAAAAACATACTATATAAGGAGAAAATTGAAGTTTTTTTTCATCTCTATTATTTGGTAAAAGCTCAATACCATCAATCTTTTTTAATTCCTCAATTAGAAAATTACTTAAAGTCCTAACTGTTTTTAGCCTTTCTTCCATAAGGTGATTGCATTCAGTTAAACATTTTTCAAGGCTTATTATGCCTGCTATATTTTCTGTGCCTGCTCTAAAACCTGATTCTTGACCTCCACCAACTAAAAAAGGGGTAATCTTTTTTTTTAAGTACAAAACACCTACTCCCCTCATTGCTCCTATTTTATGAGCTGAAAAAGTTGCAGAATCAACACCTAACTCTTTTAAATTAATGGGGATTTTCCCCATTGCCTGTACCATATCACTGTGAAAGTGGACTTCCCTAGCCTTTTCTTTTAATGAAAGGGCAATTTCTTTTATCGGTTGAATTAATCCTGTTTCATTATTCACTAACATGATGGAAACTAAAGCTGTTTTATCTGTAATTTTTTTTAATACCATTTCAGGTGTTATAAAACCATTATTTGTAGGTAAAATATTAATTTTATAACCTAATTCTTGCATTGATTTAAGCATTTGCCTAGAAGAAGCATGTTCTCCTTCCCCTATTAGAATTTCATTTTTAAATGGATGATTAATTAGCGACGTTATAACAATATGATTTCCCTCAGTGCCACCTGATGTAAAAAAAATATCTTTGCTATCTGCTCCCAAAATATCAGCAATGCTTTCTCTCATTTTTTCTTTTATTTCATTTGCCTTTTTACCTTCAGTATGAATTGAAGAAGGATTTCCAAAATATTGACAAAATGTTTCACATGCTTCTAACAAAAAGCCCTTATTTGGTTTTGCTGTTGCTGCCCAATCTAAATATATCACAAAAGAACCTCTTTAATTTCTTCCTCTCTTACTTCAGCTAAAAAACACATTCCTAAATCTTTTTGTAAAACTAATCTTATTTTACCATTTTTATTTTTTTTGTCCATTTTCATTTTGTCTATTAATAAATTAGCAAAATTATCCATTTTGAGTGTGTTTAATAGCTTTTCATTAATAACATCTTCTCTATAATTTAATTTTTCTGTAAGAAGTAATACTTCATCTGCATAATTTTTGTTTGTTTTCCCCATCATTTTGCCTAGTTTTAATGCTTTTTGTATTCCCCACACCACAGCCTCTCCATGTGTTATATTTTTAAATTCTAAAATAGACTCGAGCGCATGTGCAAAAGTATGACCAAAGTTTAAAAAAGCTCTCACATCTTTTTTTTCATAAAAATCTTGATTAACAATTTCCAATTTTCCTTCTATTGCTTCTTTTATAATTTCAATAGACATTCCTTCATTGAGGAAAAAATAAATATCATTAGTAATTTTTTGATAAAGATTTGGTCTATTGATTAGTGCAATTTTCAATAACTCACCTAAACCTGAAAAATATTGACTTTTAGGAAGTGTTTTTAAGTTTTGTTCACATATATATATAGCTTTTGGAGAGCTAAAAGTTCCTATAATATTCTTATAAGAGTTAAAATCGATGGCGCTTTTTCCACCAATGCTTGCATCTATCATTGCCAATAAGGTTGTAGGTACTAATATCGAAGATACCCCTCTCATATATATTGAAGAAGCAAAGCCAGCTATATCGGTAACAACTCCGCCTCCAATTCCTACAAAAGTACAATTCCTATCTAGCTTATTAGTTATAGCAGATGAAAGGATTTTTTCTACTGTATTAAAGTTTTTTGAATTCTCCCCTTCCTGTATAACACAAACAGGAAGAAAATGAGAATAGTTTTTTGAGTTGTTAAATATCTTGACAGTGTTTGAATCTGTTATAAACAATACATTATTATCTTCAAAAACTGGTAATACAGAATCAACACTATAAAAAATACTAGGTGTTAAGCTGTTATCCATTATATTTTGAAAGCTACACCAACTTTTGCCATAAAGCTAAACATGCTTAATAGATCAAATGTTATCCAAGAACCAGCATGAACTCCTACACCGTAAGAATGAGATGCTGTAATTCCTACTTTGTCAGTAAAAAAATAAGTGTAATCGTTTCTAATTGCAAAAAGAATCAAAAATGCTGGATACTTTATAAGTTCTAGATCACCTTTTGGGTTATATTTATATGATAAATCATATCCATGAAAAGTGACTCCTCCTTCTCCCCAAAAACCACCACTAAAACCCACATACAAGTTATTACGTTTGATTGAATAACCAAAAAGGAGTTCTCCTCCTCCAACTATTCCACCCATTGATGACATTGGAACAGAAACATCAGCATTAAACAAAACCAAAAATCCAGACCTATGGCGATACATAAAATCTAAGCCTGTTGTAAATCCAATTGCACCAAAACCTATAAAAGGAGAAATAATATGATCACTCTTTCGTGTATTCAAAGGAACTTCTTCTGTATAAGAAAACTGCAATAAAGAAAAAAACAGGCATGCTATAATAAATATTCTTTTCATATGTTTCTCCCTTATCTGATCTAGCCAAATAATATTAGAAATAGTTTAACTTATATATTATAAAAATTACTAAAATAAGTTTTGTGTAAAGCTATCACTTTCAATTTCTGGCATTTCTGTTTTTAAATAATCTTCTATATTTGTTTGGCTCGTCCAATGAGGAATCATATCTTGGTTCACTTCAATAAAATGCTTAACAGCTTTATTAAAAAACTCCATACAAACCCTAGAATCATCTTCTGCTCTATGAGCTTCAAATGCTACTATATCAAATCTCTTTGCAAGATCTTGTAACTTATAACTATCAAGGCGTGGAAAAACTTCACGAGCAAAAATTAACGTATCAAGCACCTTATTGGTAAGCTTTCCAATCTTGCAATTTTTAAGTTCTGCATTTATAAAGTTAACATCAAAAGAAGCATTATGAGCCACTAATATTGAGTTTTGAATAAACCTTAAAAAATCTTTTGCAATATCCTTAAAAATAGGTTGATCTTTAAGCATCTCATCTGTGATATGATTAACAGAACTTGCTTCTTCAGGCATTGGCATTTGAGGATTTATTAATACACTAAAACGAGAAATAATGCCATCTTTGTTAAACTTAACAGCTCCTATTTCAACAACTTTGTTTTCATCTGCTTTTAACCCAGTAGTTTCAGTATCAAAAGCTACAAATGTAGCCTTATCATAGACAACAGATATCCAATTGTAACTACTCATTACTATTCTCCTAAAAGAGAGGCTAAAAACACCTCATACTCACCAAGTTTCTTTTTTGCATTTTCTTTTGCTTCTTCATAGTTTTGTCTATAGACTATATAAGCCTTAATCTTTGGCTCTGTACCACTAGGACGTAAGCTAATTACGCTTCCATCTTCCATAAAATATTGCAACACATTACTTTTTGGTAAGTCTATAATAGCTTTTGTATTGTCATTGAGAAAATATTCATAACCTTCTAATACATCTCTAATCTTTAATACTTTTATATTAGATATTTGAGAAAGTTTTGCATCTCTTACCTTTTTCATAATATTTTGCATAATTATTACGCCTTCAGAGCCTTGATATGTCTTGTTTATTGTTTTTTCCATAAAAAGTCCATATTCTTTGAACAGTTCTTCAAGCCTCTCTATAACAGTTTTTCCTTTTGAAAGCCAATATGATGTAAGTTCTGCAAAGATTAAAGATGCTGCAATACCATCTTTATCTCTTACTCCATTTGCAAAATTATAACCATAGCTTTCTTCAAAACCATAAATGTATGTATTTTTTCCTATATTATCTTCTTTTTCTGCTATACCACAAATCCATTTAAAACCTGTTAGGCATTCAATAACTTTCACTCCATGTTTTTTTGCAATTTCGTCTACCATGTGAGTACTTACAATTGAGCGAACGATTAAAGGAGAAGAAACATCTTTCAGTCTTGTTTGACAAAGATAATCAAAGAAAAGTACTCCGATTTGATTTCCTGTTAAAAGGTTGATATCTCCAACCTTGTTTTTAACTCCACAAGCAAAACGGTCTGCATCAGGGTCTGTTGCCATAAGCATGTCAGCCTTCTCTTTTTTTGTATATTCTATTGCTAGCTTTAATGCTTTGGGATCTTCTGGATTTGGATATTCAACTGTTGGAAAATTTCCATCTCCATCTCTTTGTTCAGGAACTGTGAAAACATTAAAATTTTCCAACACTTTTTCAACAAACTTAGCACCAACCCCATGAAGAGGCGTATACACAATCTTTAATCTATCTTTTAAACTATCAATTGCTTTTCTCTCAGTTATAAGGTTTAAAAGAGATTCTATATAAGGCTCATCAATAGCTACATCAATAATTTTTAATAAACCTTTTTCAACAGCAACTTTTTCATCTATTAAATTAATTTCTTTAACATTTAAAACTTCTTTTGTTATTTCATTATCATGAGGGGCAGTAATCTGAACTCCATCATTCCAATATGCCTTATATCCATTATATTCAGGAGGATTATGAGAGGCTGTAACTACTACTCCTGTGTGACATTTAAGCTTTCTTATAGCAAAAGAAAGCTCAGGTGTGGGTCTCATTGAAGAAAAAAGATAGCATGTTATTTCATTACTTGCAAAGACCAAGCTAGCCATCTTTGCAAATTCAGCTGAATTATTTCTTGAATCAAATGCAATCACAGCTTTAAGATTTCTACTTTCTGCTAGTTTGGGAAATGTTTTAATTAGATAATTTGCAATTCCTTGTGTTGCTTTGGCAATCATGTAGGAATTCATCCTATTCGTTCCTGCCCCTATCATTCCCCTAAGCCCTGCAGTACCAAACTCAAGGTCTTTATAAAACCTTTCATACAAGGCTTTTTCATCATTTTTTAACAACAATTCTTCTAAATCTTTTAAGAACTTAGGATTTTTTTCATTTTTTTTATAGTTCTCAATTCTTTCTTGAATAGATTTCTCTAGCATAGTATAACGCCTCACTATTCGCTTTCAAATTCTATTAGAGTGTGTATTGGTTTGTCTTTTAGCACTGTTTTGTAGTTTAAAAATGGTAGACCTATAACTCCTAAAAAAGCTGCTACATTTGCTCCACCTTTTTCTATAATGCTTCTTGTAGCATTCAAAGTTCCCCCCGTTGCAATTAAATCATCCAGAACTAAGACATTTTGCCCCTTTATTATATCACTTTTATGTACTTCAACACTTGCCTCGCCATATTCAAGAGAATATGAAGCTTGGTAGACTTCTCCGGGTAGTTTTCCTTTTTTTCTTATTAGAATCAATGGAAGCCCTAATTGCTGAGCAATAGGAGAAGCAAAAATAAAACCTCTTGCCTCTATTGCAGCTATAGCATCAATAGATATTGTCTTGCAAAACTCGATCATTTTGTCTATACAATAATTAAATACATCAGGTTGGACTAATATACCTGTAATATCATAAAAACAAATTCCTTTTTTAGGAAAATCATAAACACGCCTAACTGCCTTATCTATTATTTTATCTTTCATAATAAAATTGATTGTATAACCAAATATATAAGTAAGTCAATTGATCAAGTTAGTCATGATATTTGAAAAAAATTTGCTGTTATTTTTAATAAGTTTATTTCACTTCCCAAAATCCTATGGTTTAAAGCAATAAAAAACTAAAGCTCAAGTTTGTCTAGTAGTTCTTTCAGTTTTATGATTTCATCTTTTGTGAGTGTTACACCTTTTCCCATTTTTTGATGGTCAGTAGACCAACTACGAATGTCAAACTTATCTCCTCTTTTATTCCAATTTACTGTATTTAATTCAAGTCGCCAGCCTGTTTTACTTTCAGAAAGAACTCCATGTTCTTTTATAATTTCAAATGAAAAATCTTCTGCCATACATTCTCCTTAAAGTATATAAAATTAAACTCAAAGCGTCATTTTTTTCTTACATTTTCTATTATCTCAACAATATGTTTCACTACATTTTCATTACTGAATTCTTTTGCATTTTTTCCAAGTGTTTGACATAAAATCTCATCATTTAATAGATCAAGTAATGTTTCTGACAATTTATTTACACTATCTCCTTGCAACACAATTGCTGCCTTTGCTTTTTCAAAAACTCGGGCATTTTCCACTTGATCTCCCCTAGAAGAACCATGTTCTAAAGGAATTAAAACCATAGGCTTTCCCAATGTAGCAAGTTCCCATACAGTGTTTGCACCAGATCTAGAAACCACTATGTAAGAAGAATAAACTAAATCAGGCAATTGTTCATTAATAAATGAATATGGCTTGTAATATTCAGCATTTTCTTTTAGTCCACTTAACACTTCTTTGGCTTTTTCAATATTTGCATCCCCTGTTTGGTGAATTATAAAAAAATGCTTTAACAATTCTTCTATGTTTTCGTAAATCAAATTATTAATTTGACTAGCTCCTAAACTCCCTCCCAAAACCAAAAGAATTGGCTTTTTTGGAGTTAAACCTAAAAATGCGTTAGTAGTTTTTCCATTAGCTTTATAAAAAATAGAGCGGACAGGGTTTCCTGTATAAATTACTTTATCTTTATTATGGAAAAAATTAGTAGTTTCAGGATACGAAACTAATACTTTATCTGCAACTTTTGCATTAAGTTTTGTTGCAAGACCTAAAGATACATCACATTCATGAGTTATAACAGGAATACCCAATACGTGAGCTGCAAAACAAGGTGGTGTTGAAACAAAACCTCCTTTAGAAAAAACCAAAACAGGTTTAAGTTTTAACAAAACAAAAAAGGAAACAAAAAAAGAAAATATAATCTTGAAACAATCAATAAAATTTTGAAAACTCAAATATCTTCTATATTTTCCAGATGGAATTGCAACAAATTTCACTCTGGGTAGGGATTTAACGAATTTTTCATCTCTACCATTCGAAGAACCAAGCCATATAACCTCATAGTCTACAGGCAGAGACTCTGCAACAGCAAGACCCGGAAAAATGTGTCCTGCAGTTCCTCCACCTGTAAATACAATTCGTTCCATAAATTAACAAGCTACATTCAAATGTGGTTTTATGCTTGAATCATTTATCATCTCAGATGTAATGTGCAACATCTTATGACCTTTAATAGAAGGAGCTTCAAACATAGAATCAAGCATGAGTTTTTCTACGATTGATCTTAAACCTCTAGCCCCAGCTTTTTCATCAATAGCTTTTTGAGCAATAGCCCTAATAGCATCTTCTTCAAAAGTTAGTTCCACATCATCTAGTTTAAAAGAAGCTTGAAACTGCTTGATAATAGCATTTTTAGGTTCTGTAAGAATTCTAGTCAAATCTTCAATATTCAACTCATTTAGAGCAACCTTAATAGGTAAACGTCCTACTAACTCAGGAATAAGCCCAAATCTAACAAGATCATCAGAACAAAGATTTGAATAAAGCTCTGCTAAATTCTTTTCAGTTTGAGTTTTTAAATTAGCACCAAAACCTACAGGTTGTTTTAATATTCTTTCTTCCAAAATCTTATCCAAACCTACAAATGCTCCACCGCAAATAAAAAGAATATTAGAGGTATCAATTCGTATCATCTCTTGATTGGGATGTTTTCTTCCACCTTGAGGAGGCACCGAAGCCACAGTTCCTTCAATTAATTTTAATAAAGCTTGCTGAACTCCTTCGCCTGAAACATCTCTTGTAATTGAAACATTTTCACTTTTTCTTGCGATTTTATCAATTTCATCAATAAAAACAATACCTTTTTCAGCTTTTTCAACATCCCAATTAGCATCTTGAATAAGTTTTAGTAAAATATTTTCAACATCTTCACCAACATAACCTGCTTCTGTTAGAGTTGTAGCATCAGCTATTGCAAAAGGCACTTGCATTTTTTTTGCTAAAGTTTTTGCAAGTAATGTCTTACCTGATCCTGTAGGACCTAAAAGTAAAACATTTGATTTATCTACTATTATATTATCTTCCAAAGATGGCTTTGTAATTCTTTTGTAGTGATTATAAACTGCAACAGATAAAACCTTTTTTGCATCATCTTGACCTATAACGTATTCATCAAGATATTCTTTTAACTCTCTTGGAGGAATCAGAGAAATCCCTTTCATTTTCTCAACTTCTTTATTCAATTCTACATATTTGTTACACAAAGCTAGACATTCATTACATATCGCGAGTCCTTCTCCGTTGGGGATAATAACTAATCCTTCTCCTCTAGATTTTCCACAAAAAGAACAATTTTGAATTCTATTATTAGTTTTGTTAATCTTCATTTTTCTTACCAACCATTATAGTATCCACTATACCATATTGTTTTGCTTGTTCACTAGACATAAAAAAATCTCTTTCCATATCTTTTTTTACTTCTTCTTCTGATCTATTTGTGTCTTTTGCAAAATATGAAATAACCATATTCTTTAATCTTAATATTTCTTTTGCCTGTATATTTATATCAGTTGCTTGTCCTGTAACTCCTCCCCACGGCTGATGAATCATAACACGAGAAGATGGAAGAGCAAAACGTTTTCCACGTGTTCCACCAGCCAACAAAATAGCAGCCATGCTGGCACATTGACCTAAACAAATAGTTTGCACATCTGGTCTTATATGTCGCATGGTATCATAAATAGCAAGCCCAGCAGTTACAGAGCCACCAGGACTATTGATATAAAGACTTATATCTTTATCAGAACTCTGAGACTCCAAAAACAACAACTCTGCCACAATTATATCGGCTGAAACATCAGTAAGTTCTTTGTCTACGAATATAATTCTATCTTTAAGTAGTCTTGAAAAGATATCGTAAGTACGCTCCCCTCCAGCTACTTGCTCTATTACATAAGGAACTAAAACACTCATTTTTTCACTTCCTTAATTTTCATTAAGACCTAAATATTTTTCTGAAGGCACTTCATCACCATTTTCAAAATTGCAAGTTTTGAAAATAGTGTCAAATATTTTGTCATTTTGTGCCATATTCATTAAACTATCTTTAGTATTTTGATCATTACACATATTTTTTATATTTTCTAAAGACACATTCATATCATCAGCCATTTTTTCTAAAAACTTTTCAAATTCTTCATCACCAATAGATAAATTATGCTTAGCCTTTAATTCTTGAAGCAAAAATGTATTGTGTATTTTTTTAACTGCACCATCTGACATATCTTTTAATAAAGCATCTTTATTCTCTTCAATATATTGTTCCATATATTTATCAGAAATCCCAGCCCTTCCAAACATCTGTAACAACTCTTCCTTAATTTCAGCCATTATTAATGATTGCGGAGCAATAATAGGGTTTTCTTCTCGTAGTTTTTCTAACAAGATATTTTCTTTTTCTTTGCGTATTGCCAATTCAACATCTTTATTAATTTTTTCTACAATATTTTTCTTTAAGTCATCTAATGTTTTAAACTCAGCACTCACATCTTGCGCAAGCTCATCATCAAGTGCAGGCAAAATTTTAACTTTTATATCTTTAACTGTAACAAAGATTTTTTTAACCTTTCCTCTAAAATGCTCCAAGTGATAATCATCAGGATATGTTTTTTCTATATCTTTTGATTCCCCTTTTTTCATTCCGAGTATATCATCATCAAAATTGTATGGGTTTTGAGTTTCTCCTACAGTATAGACATAATCTTGCCTATTATACTCCTCATTTTCTCCATCCATAACCTTAAAATCTATGGTTACAACATCACCATTTTCAAGAGCTTCATCTTTTGATTTATATACAGCATTTCGCTCTTGAACTTTTTTAAGTTCCATTTGAATATGCTCATCTGTAACTTTGACCACTGGAGTTTTTATTGTAAAACCTTCATCTTTTTTAATTTCTAATATAGGAGGTACATCATAAGAAATGACAAAATTAAAGTCTTCATCAAAATTGATTGGTGGCATTTCCTTAAAAACAATAGGAGAACAATAAATTGGTGCCTCTTCTTTTGGTGATTTTTCAAATATTTCTTGAGTGCTACTTTCTACCAACTCTGAAACTAAATCTTTCTTTAATACATCTGAATATTTAGCCTCAAAAACTTTAGCAGGAACCTTACCACGTCTAAAACCAGGCAAAGCCACTTCTTTTATATATTTTGAAAGAAGTTTTTGATATTCATCTTTTATTGTTTCTTTTTTTATTGTTACCGAAAGTGTTGCATTTGCAACATCACCAAGTGTAAATTTCTTTTCATATTCCATAAGAAGCCCCCACGAGAATCTAAAACTAAGTTCCCCTAAAAACACAATAATTCTCAAACTAAAGAACTCAAATTATTTTTTAGAGATTACAAGGATAAAAAAAAAGAGCGACTCGATACACCGAATCGCTCTTTATAAAGCGGGAAACGGGGATTGAACCCGCGACATCCACCTTGGCAAGGTGGCGCTCTACCACTGAGCTATTCCCGCAAATAACCGTAGACTAAACAGCAAGTGCGAGAGAAGGGGGTCGAACCCTCATGCCTTTCAGCACTAGATCCTAAGTCTAGCGTGTCTGCCAATTCCACCACTCTCGCATTA
>CAUUAF010000038.1:0-15145 GCA_963543085.1 uncultured Treponema sp.
TTGAGTACACAAAGAATCAAATTCTCACTCAATCTGGAACAGCTATGTTGGCACAAGCAAATCAACAGACTCAGAGTGTGTTGAGCTTGCTAAGATAAGGGTTTAAGCGCTCCGTTTAGGATGGTGTACTCGAAGAGGTTTTAGTGACCTCGAGAAAGGGTACACCATTTTTGTTTTTAAAGCATTTTAATAGGTTAATAATGGAAAAATTTCAATATGTATTTTTAGATTCAGGAATTGGTGGTATTCCTTATTTAAATTATCTATTAAAGTTAGCTCCAATGAGTCGGGCTCTTTATGTTGCAGATTCAAAGCACTTTCCTTATGGTGCAAAAACTCAAGATGAGGTTTTGGCTTTTACTTTAGAAATTGTTGAAACTATATTAAAAAATGTAAGTCCAGAAATTATTATATTAGCTTGTAATACTATGACAGTTTCTGCATTAAGAGAGTTGAGAAGTACTTTCAATTTTCCTTTTGTGGGAACAGTTCCCGCAATAAAACCTGCAAATCTAGTAACTAAAAATAATCGTATTGGTCTTATTTCAACAGAAAGAACTGCAAAAGATATATATACCCAAAACCTTATAGATGAGTTTCTTCCTAATTCTGCTGTTTTTGTTAGAGCTGAAGCTGAATTGGTATACAAAATAGAAAATGGCTTAGCTGACAAAAGTGAAGAAAAACAATTGGAAGAAGTTAGACCTATTATGTCTTTTTTTGAAAAAGAAAATTGTGATACTCTTATTTTAGGTTGCACACATTTTTTACATTTACGTGATATTTTTATTAAAGCAGGCAAAAACTGTAAGAATCCTATTACTATAGTGGATTCATTAGAAGGTGTAGTTAATCATACTTTAGATTTGTGTCCTTGCAAAACTACTTCAAGAAAAGTAGCTTTGACTAATACAGGAAGAGAAAAAGAAACCTATAGACTTTATGCTATGAAGTATGGTTTTGATTTTATTGAAGATATTCAAATATAACTATATAATGCCCGTGGGAGAGGGAACTTTTTCATGGAAAATTTTATATTAGAAAAAAATGAATATATTTCAGATGTTAATTCTACTTTGAGCCTTTACACACATAAAAAAACAAAGGCTAAAATTCTTCATCTTTCAAATAAGGATGACAATAAGTTATTTAACATAGCTTTTCATACTCCTACCGAAGATAATACTGGAGTCTTTCACATAATAGAACATAGTGTTCTTTCAGGATCTAGGAAGTATAGAACAGTTGATCCATTCATTGATCTCTACAGTTCTTCTTTAAATACTTTTATGAATGCTATGACAACAATGGATATTACTACTTATCCATTCAGCACCAGAAACATAAAAGATTTTTATAATATTTTGGATATGTATCTTGATTCAGTGTTTTTCCCATTGATGTATGAAAGAAAAGAGACATTCTATCGGGAAGGTTGGCATTATGAAATTAAGAATAAAGAAGATGATCTAAAATATACAGGAGTGGTTTATAATGAAATGAAAGGTCTTCTTTCGGACAGGGTTGTAAACCTTTCATATCAAGCTTTTAAAACTCACTATGTTCATCATCCTTATTCTTTTAATTCAGGTGGAGATCCAGCTTTAATTCCTAATTTGACTTATGAAGACTTTTTACTAATACACAAAAAATATTATCATCCTTCCAATTCTCTTATATTCTTATATGGAGATATTGATGTTGAAAAAGTGTTAAAACATATAGATGATGAATATCTTTCTAAATTCGAAGAGAAAATCATCAATTTAGAGAATAAGGAAGAAAAGATTCAAACAACTAAAAATAGTTCTTTAGATTATTATTCTGCATCAGAGGATGATTCTTCTTCACTTGTTGCAATAGGTTATAAAATAGGAGACGTTCCCAATCTTTTTAATGCTTTTGTTTTGGATATTTTGCAAGAGGTTTTGTTTATTTCTCCTTATAGTCCAATACGTTTAAGTGTTTTAGAAAAATGTCTTGCAAAAGAAATTTATGCTATGCCTATAAAAAAACAAAGGTTTGATTTTTTTATATTAGGTATTGATATAGAGAAACCGAATGACTTTGTCTATGCAATAGAAAATAATTTAAAAGAAATTGTAGAAAAAGGTATTGATAAAGAACTTTTGGAAGCTAGTATTAATCTTTTAGAAATAGAATTTGAAGAAGCAAATTATAGTAATTCTCATGGACTTTTTTATTTATTTAAACTTCTAGACTTTTGGTATTATGGTCTTGATCCTTTTAAGATATTTGATTTTAGCTCTATAATAAAAGAATTGCGAGAAAAGGCAAAGACTCATTTTTTTGAAGATTTCATAAGTAAACATTTCATACAAACTTCTTTTAAATCTATATCTATTCTTGAACCTAGAAAAGATGAAGCAGAAAGAAAAGAAAAAATACTACAAGAGAAATTAAATCTTTATAAAAAATCTTTATCTCAGGAACAACTTTATAAGATTATAAACTTAAATAAAGAACTCAACAAAGATAGAGAAGATACAGAAAAAGACAAAGAAACCATACCAACATTAGAATTAAAAGACATAGATAAAAAGATATGGAATTGCAAATATTCTGTAGAGGAAAAAGAAGATTTCACTCTTTTGCATGTTGATATGTTTTCGTCAAATATGGTTTATTTTGATTTTGCTTTTGATGTTTCTAATTTTGATGATTTACCAGTCCTTTCTTTTCTAACAGATTTACTCACTCAAGTAGATACTAAAAACTATTCATATACTTCTCTAAACAAAGAGATTGCCTTAAAAACAGGTGGATTGTCTTTTTTCCCTGAAGTGATCGAAAATAAAAAAACTAAAAAGATAGATTGCAGAATAATATTGAATGTTAAAGCAAATTTAGAAAATATTTCATCCTTATTTTCAATTTTAAATGAAATTGTTTTTAACACAATTTTTGATGATGAAAAGAAAATAAAAGAAATCTTGGATAGCACAGTGTTAAGAATGGAAAGTGAATTTATGATGAGAGGAAACGCAGTTGTGAGGTCTCGTCTAGCTTCTTATTTTCTTACTGCTAGTAAATATGCAAATCTTTTGGGTGGTCTTGATTATTTATGGTTTTTACAAGACTTAAAACGAAACTATGAGACTAGAAAAGAAGATTTAAAATTAAAACTGGTAGCTTTACATAAAGCTTTGTTTAAAAGAAATAATTTGGTTGTTTCCATAACAACATCTTCTTATAATTTAAGTGTTGTAACTCCTAAATTGGAATCTTTTGTTTTAAGTCTTAGTAAAAAAGAAGAATTAAATGGTTTACCTATAAAGGAACTAAAAAAGTTGAATGAAGGAATAACATGTATAAGTGATGTGATGTATGTTTCAAAAGGTTATGATATAACAAAACTAGGCTATAAATATTCAGGAGACTTATTGGTTTTATGCAACATACTAAATTCAAGATATCTACACACTGAAATTAGAGCAAAGGGAGGGGCTTATGGTGCAAATATTGGAGTTTTATCAAATAAGTCTTTAATTGCTACGTCATATAGAGATCCACACTTAAAAAACACATTAAAAGTTTATGATAATATTTATAAATATATTGTAAATCTTAATCTAACAAAAAGAGAATTAAATGCTTCAATCATAGGCTCTATAAAAGAATTTTATATTCCTATTTTTCCTGAAAGTGAAGCTATAAGGGCATTGAGACTGTTTTTAAGTGGTAGAACAAATGAAGATATAATGAAAACTATAGATGAAGCACTTTCTGTTTCTAAAAATAACTTAATTTCGTATAGCTCTCTTTTTGAAGAGATTATGAAAAATAATTTTTTGTGTGTGCTTGGAAATGAAAAGAAAATTAAAGAAAATGCAAAACTTTTTGAAAACATTGTTGCATTAAAATAATAATTTTAGAGGGAGTTACAAATAGTCGATAAGGGGGGCGAGTACATATGTTTCGTATTAAGGTGTTAATTTTAAGTTTAATTGTTATCTCTTGTTTTTCTTGCAAAACTGGTTTAACGCGAGGATATATACAGAATGCAAAATATCGAAGTGTTTCTAAACTCCTACGAGAAGCAAAAGATTCTGACATCCATCTTGATAGACATGCTTGTAAATTGTTGATTGAACATCTTTCTCAAAGAAGTGCCTCAGAGATTTTATCTTTGAGTGAGAAAGAAAAAAATGAAGTGTTGAATATTGCAATAACAGCTTCAATTGATATTATTTCTTTTTTTAAGGCTGTTAGAACTCGGTTTAATGGAGGTCATAGTTCAGATATTCAAAATGATAAAGAATTAAAAAAAGAGCTTTTAATGGGTGTTGATGTTGATATAAATTTTGATGTTATTAAGATAATTCTTTCTGATTACGATTATTTAAAAGAAGGAGCTATTGATAGTATATTATTTTCAATGGCAATTATGCTAGGAAAAGCGTGTAAAATTATAGGATATGATATTACTGAAGGGGCATTAAAGGAAGGAACTGGAAAAGAGGTGGTAGATTTAATTTCTAAAACTAGTATTGAAGTGGTATTATATAGCTATTCTGTTGTGAATAAACGTGACGATATTAAAACAATTTCTTTTGCAGGAGTTAAACTCATTGAGCTTCTTCCTAGAATGAAAGTGAATTATTAAAAATGAAACTTTATTTTAAGTGGACTCTTCTTTTAAGTTTTTCTCTATTTTTTTTTAATGTTTTTGCAGAACCCCCCAGATTGATCTACCCTGAAGTGATATCACCTTATTCTTCTGGTTTAGGAGGTATTCCTTCTACATATTATAGAGGAAATACTGTACTTTTTTCTAACCCTGCTCTTTTTGCCTTCACAAAAAAACATACTTCAGTCACATCTTTTAATTTTAGAGTAGATTCACTTGCATATTCAGCATTAAAATATATTCAATCAAAAGATAGAGAAACGAACCTACTAAATATGCTAGCAAATACTAACAGCCTATGTACAAATGTTGCTTTAACAGGACCTATTTCTTTTTCATTTATAGATAAAAATTTTGGTTTTGGTATGTTTAACACAAGTCGTGGTATAGCATTGCTACCCTCCCTTTCATCTTTATTTTCATTGGTAGGAGAAGACATAGTGATCAACGGGGGATATGGTGCCACAGTTTTCGAAAAAGATGAGCACTTAATCTCTATAGGCATACTTATGAAAGGTTTTTTTCAAGTTTACGCTTATATTAATAGCACAGTATTCGGTTCGGCTTACACCATTTTTGAAAAAAAACTAAAAGGTTTTCCTGTTATTCTGCAGGCTGGTTTTGGATTCGATTTAGGTTTTGTATATAAATATAAAGATTTTTTTACATTAGGACTTACTTGCAAAGATTTATACAGCCCAGTTTTTTTAAGTCATTATGAAAACTATAAGGATTTTTTTGATAGTAAACCAAATAGTAAGGCAACATATAAAACCTTTATTCCAAAAGTGAATTTAGGTTTTAGCATAAAAGCTGTCTCTGAAGGATACTTTAAAAATGTTTATTCACTTATTTTTTATACTGATCTAAAAGATATGTTTTCTTTTATTCCTTCCATTAGAAAAAACTATTTACTAAATTTTGCTTTTAGTGGGGAATTAGTATTTCACCAAGTTTTATCCTTGCGTTTTGGTATAAGTGAACTTTATCCACAATTTGGTATAGGACTTGATTTTACTCATTTTAATTTGAATTTGTCAGTTTATGGAAAAGAGTTAGCTTTAGATCCGTGGAAGCGTCCTTTAATCAATATTGAAATAGGGATATCTTTTGATTATAATAAATAAAGTTTTGTAATATATTATAGAAAAGTAATTTTATATATTTAACAATCAAGTTGTGAAAGAGGGATTTATGCCATCAGCTGAAAAAGAGAGAGTTATTACCCTACCTTTAAAGGTGATATTAACACAGGAAGGTTCTACTTTTTTTATAAAGAAAAAACGAAAGTTATTAAAGTTTAAGCTTGCAGGTAATGTGGAAGAGTATGGCATCGCTTTGGAAGAGTTTGATCCAGGTACAATTCAGCGTCTGATTCTTATGGGATACGTCGCTAAGATTGAGGTTTCTAAGTCTGAGTTTATTAGTTCTAGGCAAGAGGTGATGGATCTATCCAAGCTAATAGTTTTTTCTGTTTTATATAATCAATATGATGAATTTGTTTTTAACCAATTGATCAACTCTGCTATTATTAAAAAATGGAATAGACAAAATCCTGCAAATATAATAGATGAAAAAACTCATATAAATGAGAAACTTTTAGCAAATGTTTTAGAAAAAAATAAAGAAGAACTTCATAAAACAAAAAAGGAAATCCTAGAACCGCTACACAATTTTATAATGAGTAATTCTACATTAGAGCCATCAGAAAAAAATGTTCAGCTATTTTTAAGTGAGAAGTTTCTAGATCATATTCGTCCATTTACTTGGTTTATTATAACTAAATTTAAAAAATCAGAAGAACAATTTGCAGAGCTTTTAAAAACACTTCGTAGTAGCTTGGTGGAATATATGGACAAAACAAAAATAGCAGAATATATTTCGCTTATGTTGATGGAACTTATAATCAACGCAGAAAATACAAATTTAAAAAAAGAAGTTGGAATTCTATTTCCCGAAATGAAAGATTCTCCAGATGCTTTGCTAGATCCTGCAATTAGAAGGCGACTTGTATTAGAGCTTGAACAAAAACAAGAACTAGTGTATGTAACTTGGAAAATTGGTGGTGGAAGTGCTTCTGTAGGAGCTACAGGAAAGATACAAATCACCTTGTATAGTAAAAATGAAGAAGCAGAAAGGGTTAAAGCCAGCTTAAATGATGTTAAGAGTACTGATACAGAGCAAAACTCTCTTATAGATTTCTATAAACAAACTGAAGAAGGTGCTGATCCTGGAAACATGGGAATGTATTATATTTCATATTTAAGTGAAGCATGTGAAAAGGTTAATGTTCGCTTTGAGTCAAATGTCAATCAGTTTGCAGATTCAGATCTCACTGTTATGAATATGTTTTTCATGTTCTAATCTTTTATGAAAAAGTTATTTTATTTTTCTTTAATTCTTTTTTTTATTTCATGTTCTATTAATAAGCCTTATATTTCTAGTCTTTCTTGTAAGAGATTAGTAGTAGAACTGGATAGTGGTAGAGTAACAGAGCGACTTTCTGTTTTTGTGCGATTTAATGATGAAGATGGAGCAAATGACTATGATTCTATGACTATTTTTCAAAAGAATACAGGACTTTATTGGCACATTAATAGAAGTCTTTCATCTTTTTTTAAGACAGATTATGAAGATAAAAACTCGTTTGTTGTAGGTACCAACAAAATTGTCTATCCTTTGGGAAGGTTTCCATTGGGGGAGTATGAAGTGCAAGCACAAGATATGCAGGGCAATAAAGTTTCTTACTTATTCACTATAGATGATGAATTAAATGCCTCTCAGCTTAATGCTACACTTAAAATTGAAGCTGAAAAATGGGAAGTTAAAGTAGAAAATGAGACGTTATTTACTCGCTTTTATCTTCTTTTATTAGGAGCTGATAGGCAACCTGTGTATTTAAAAACAATTAATGTATCTTCCAATAGTTCTATAAGTGATGCTTTAGAGGAACTAAAAAATGAAGCACCAGATGCGAGATATGTTCAATTATGTGCAGAAAATGCACAACGCAATAAAGGTTATTTAGCAAAACCTATACAATTATATTAAAACTATGATACTTGACCACACAATACAAACATTTGTACGTCGTTCAGGAAGAATGACAAATGCTCAGAAAATAGCATATAATATGCTTTATTCCACTTGGTGTATTCCATATAATGAAGAAATACCTCTTGATTTTTCTCTTATTTTTGGAAACGATAATCCTGTTGTCATTGAAGTAGGCTTTGGCACAGGGGAAGCTACTAGTATTATTGCAAAAGAAAACATTAATACAAATTATTTGTGTATTGAGGTTTTTAAGGCAGGCATAGCAAGCCTTTTGGGAAAAATTGAAGAAAATAAGATTACAAATATTAGGATTATGGAAGGTGATGCTGTTAAAATATTAGAAACAGTAATTAAACCATCTTCAGTTTCTGCTTTTCATTTCTTTTTTCCAGATCCTTGGCAAAAAAAGAGACACAATAAAAGGCGCTTTATAAAAAGAGAACGCACAGACTTATTACAAGAAAAACTAAAAGAAAAGGGCTTTATATATATGGTAACAGATTGGGAGGAGTATGCTTTTGATGCTTTTTCAGAGCTTAAAGCAACTCCCAATTTGGTTTCTATGTATGACAAATTTGCACCTCACCAAAAATGGAGACCTCAAACAAAGTTTGAGCGAAAAGCCATAAAAGAGGGTAGAGCAATTTTTGAGTTGTTGTTTGAAAAAGTTTAGAGAGTAAACTTAGCCATTTCATCAACCAAGCTATCAATAGCTTTTTTATTTTTTTGGCTAATCTCACTAATTCCTTGCACTGCTTGGTTGATTTGTGTTGCTCCAGTTGCCATTTCATTCATACTGGACACAATCAGCGTTGTGAGATCTCCTAATTTTTTCATTTCAGTTGCAATATTTTCGCTTCGTTTTAACATTTCATTAGAGTCAGATTCAACTTCGTTGGTTACTACATTCATCGTTTTTATTTCTTCGAGAACTAATGTATTTCTTTCTTCTTGATTTCCCATTGTTTGGGATAGTGCTTGACTTATTTCTTTTAATTTCTGAGAAAGAGAAAATATTGAGGTAAATTCATCTTGTGCCAAAATAGATGTTTCTCCCAATGTTGTAAGTTCTCCTGAAAAATTTTTAAGAGTATCTGTTATTTTTTTCCCTTGAGTTGCTGAATCCTCTGCCAATTTTCTAATTTCATCAGCTACAACAGCAAAGCCCTTACCAGCTTCTCCTGCATGAGCTGCTTCAATTGCAGCATTCATTGCTAAAAGATTTGTTTGACTTGCTATGTGTTGAATTACACTTGAGGCTTCTATCAGAACTCCTGATTCTTCTGTAATTTTTTGCGTTATAGCATTTGAATGTGCTAATGTATTTTTTCCCTCGTCTGTAGAGCGAGATAGATCTATTATCATTTGATCTATAGTTTGCAATTTATTTGTTATTTTTGAAATATTCACAACTATTTCTCTTACGGAAGAAGATGAATCTGAAATACTTTTTTCTTGTTTTTTAATACTATTTGAGAGAGTCTTAATGGTAGAAATAATTTCTTCCACGGTGCTAAAAGTATGATTTACACTATTCTGTTGAATTGTTGTTTGTGTTTTCACACCTTCAATATTACCACTAATCTCATTCATAGCACTTGCTGTTTCTGTTGTGTTTGTTGAAAGATCATCTCCTACAGAGCTTAAAAAACTAACTATATTACTAATAGACAAAATAAGACTTTTCATATTTTCAGCTGTTTTGTTAAAACTTTTAACCATCTTACCAATTTCGTCAACACGTTTTGTTTCAATATGAACCCTTAAATCCCCATTACCAAAAACTTCAAATTCTTTAGCAAGACGACCTACAGGTTTTACTATGTTCTTTCTGGTGCTTATTAAAGAACCCATAATCCAAAGCATAAGAACAAGCATCATGATGCTTGTAACAATAGCAGACAGATTAAGACGTGCAACAGCTCTGTCAACTTTTCTGCTCATACGTGCATCAAGTTTAATAAAGAATTCCTCTATAGGAGTCATGATAAGATTGATATGCTCCATATAATTTTTGTCATATAGGATGCGTAACGCAAAACTTTTTAGGCTCTCTTCTGGAAGCATCTGGAAAGGTCCTTTGACATATTTTCCTCTAGCAATTGAATCCATTGCTTGACTTTCCACACTAACCATTGCATTAGAGAAGTCTGATGACTTTGAAAGTAAGTTAATTTCAGCTTTAGAACAGCCAAGCTTTTTTAATAGATCATGTTGACTAATAACAACACCTGGCGATAGTAGGTGATGAACACTAGAAGGTCGAGGCACATTTCCATTTTTCCATGCTACAGTCTGTTCGTACTCAGTCCGATATTTGTCGTCTCCTGTTGCGACAAAAGATCTGCAAAGATTTGTTAGCTTTGTTGAAGTTTCTTTCATTTCCTCTGCCATCAATAGAAGTATAACTTGTTGTTTTTGTGTTTCTACTAGTTGGTTTTTCCGTTCAATGATTCGTAAAATAAGGATGAACATAACTATCAAAAATAGACTTGTAATGATAGTCAAACTTCTAAATCTGAAAGACAAAGAGTTCCAATTTATTTTCATAAGAAGCATCTCCAAAACGCAAAGGGAAAAGCACTTTGTTAGGAAATATACAAAAAAGCTACTTTTTATATATCATAAATGGTGTACATTATTCAAGTGTTTTATAAAGTTAACATAATAATAGAACAAAATATTAAAAATATCTTATACATTTGTAAACTTTTATTAGGATAGCTATCTACTTAGGACTCTTATTATTTAAGGAAATTTATTTAGATTGCAGTCGTATTTATAACTGCTACGTCTTAGATTTGGGGGGAGAAAATCAATATTCGCTTATATGCAAACCGAGCGACTTAGGGGGCTGAAATCGCTCGACTTCGCATATGCAAATCGCTCGACTTAGGGATGCGAAATCGCTCGATTTGCAATGCCTAAATCGAGCGATTTGGGGGCAGTACATTAGCTAATGTACTACCATAACATTAACTAATGTACTATGCTAACATTTCTTAATGTACGCTTTTTATTTGAGTTGACTTTTAGATCGCTTATAGAGATAAGCTCGTAGGATAAAACACTTATGTTAAACTTTAAAGATAGTTTTTTCACGCCTCTTATTATATCATTTTTCTTGTTAAAAGACCATGCTTTTCAAGCGCGAGTGCATGACGTTTATATCACAAAGAAAGCACAATTTTTCAATAAAAATCTTTCTATTCTTATGTTCATGTTTAACTATATTTATAGTGCTAAAAGTTCTTTGCTACCTACTAGACATTTTTTGCATTTAATATAAAAATACTCAGCCGTCTATGGAAAACTGCAAAAATATTAAATGGGACGAGAGCCTGAGTGTTGGATATGCTGAAATAGATGGGCATCACAAAAAACTAATAAGCATAGTTGGAGAGGTTCACTCTCTTTTAGACTTACCAGCAAATGAGTATCGCCTTAAGGTTGGTAAAGTCTTAAAAAAATTATCTGACTACACCGTTTATCACTTTGAAGAAGAAGAAAAAGTGATGAAGCTACACAAATATCCTGAACTAGAAGAACATGCAAAAATACATGCTTCATTTGTTAAAAAGTTAAATGAAGCACTTCCACTAATGGCTAGTGGAGATAAAAAAACTGCTAATGAAATGTATAATTTTTTGAGTGATTGGCTTGTGCAGCACATTGCTATAGATGACCATAAGTGGTCTAACTTTATACATGAAAAATATCCAAACGAAACATTCTAAAGAGGTGATTATCTTGAAAAAATTCATCCCTGTTGTCTTTCTTTTCCTATCAATTTCCTTGTTTTCTCAAGTTGCTGTTGATATTTTTGACCCGTTTTATGAAGATTTAAGTATTTGGCAAGATATAGGTCTTATAACAGATTCCCCTCAGTTAAAACCATATCCACTACAAGAAATTAAAAGAATTTTGGAGATTGTAATAGAAAAAGGAGATATGGAGCAGACTCGCATTGCTAAAGAATATTACAATCGTTTTTTTTCAAAGGCATATCATTTAGGTGGTGGCATAGATGTGGCTTTTCAGTTTCCAAAGAAAGCAAAGGAGCTAACAGCCTATCCTCTTTTAGAATTAAACTACAACGTATTTCGTCTTTTAACAATCTCTGCAAGTATTAGTGGAGTTTTGGCAAACAAATTAAATAATGATTCAATACAACCTATATTTGCTTCTTCTCGATATGACCTAGCAAGTGATAATGTTAAGGCAGGCTCTTTTTATATTCTTCCATGTTTTAATTCAGGGTTTGCATTTGGAATAAGTGAATATTATTTTTCTGCAGCAATTGCAAGAACACACTATGGTTCTTTTTTCGACGATTCTATATTTATATCTAAAAATGCACTTCATCAAGGTCAATTTAATTTTGTCATAAATAAACCTAAATGGTCTTATAGCCACACTTTTTTATGTCTTACTAGTACAGATGATTTCAAAAATAATCAAAATCCTAAAAAGTTTTTGACTCTTCATTCTTTAGATATAAGACCTCTTCCATGGCTTTCTTTTGGGCTTGTTGACTCTATGATTTATGGAAATAGGTTTGAACCTATATATTTTCTTCCATTTTCTGCATTTTTTATAAGTCAAGGTTTGTATGATTTTCCTGACAACAGTCTTATAGGTCTTACTTCAAGAGTGCAACCATATTCTGGTATTAGTCTTGACATGGCTTTATATGCTGACGATATAGGTTTTAACGAAATAGTGAGATTTAAAAAAGATGCGAAATGGAGGTTGGCAGGGCAATTTGGTTTTTCATATACCATGCCAAAAAGTCATTGGTTTACATTTATAAAACTAGATTACACATTTGTTACACCATATGCTTACACACATGTTTCATCATATAGAAGTGATGGTTCAAACTATAAATCATACACTCACGCAGGTGAGGCTATTGCAACTAATTTAGCACCTAACTCAGATAGAATTTCATTAAAACTAAAGTTTAGACCCGAACATGGAATAAATCTTGATTTCTCTAATACTTTTATAAGACATGGAAACATTGTCGAAAGTATAGATGATATTGAATTGATAAAGGATTATCTTTCAAAGAAATATAACACTACAGGTACTCATCTCACACATGCAACTATTACTGAGGAGGATGGAAAAGGTGGAACACGCAATAAAAGACATGCCTTTTTGTACTCAACTCCTTTTATGAAGCAAAAGACAATTCAATATATAAATCAATTAGGTTTTTTACTCTCATTTAATCTACCAATATTAAAATCTGGTGGAAAAATATTATTTTCTATAGGATATACATTTGAAGCAAACATAAACGAAGGAGTTTTGAAAGGAATTTACGAGCCACGTGAAGATTGGAAAGGTTGGAACAACAAGACTTTAGAAGAAATTGCAGCTGAAAAGGGTGGTGGAACTACGGCAGAAGATATTGCAAATGAAATTATGACTGAAAGAGATGAGCAACTTTCTAAATGGAGAAGAGAGGCAATGACTCGGGCTTTTAATCATTATATTAGACTTTCGTTTAAGGTTACATACTAACCTATAAGAACAACATATTTTAATAAAATTCATTTCCTTATAAAAGCTAATATTCGTTAGTTTTTGTTCTATTCTCATCTTATTTTGAATTATATTTAATATGGAATTTGATTTAGTTTCTTGACAACTTAGATATTATGAATTATTCTGCTACATTATCTATCTAAGATTTCAAGGAGAGCCGTTTATGATAAGGAATGGATTTTGTTATAAAAACAATATTCGGGGGGGGTACACCGCAATAAGTTATGGTTGTGCCTAGCTTTAGTGGCTTTGACGTTTGCTTATTCTTGCAAACAAGCTAATAGCGGTGGCGGAATTAAACCTATTCCATCAAATGAGATTACCATTACAGTTAAAGGCGATGATGGTGTAATAGTCAATAAATTAAACACAATCAAGGTTAATAAAAGTCTTAATCTAACATGGAAAGACATCAAAAGAACCGCAGAATCTATCATAACATTTCCAAACGACAAAGAAATAAAAGAATGGCGAATTAAAGACGCAAAAGGTAGAGTTCTACTAGATGCGGATAAATTTGAAAAAGATGAGATAGTATGGGCTGTTTTAAAAGATAAAGTAAAGACAAAAATTACCATTACTGTTAGAGGTGATGAAGGTGTAAAACTTAGCACGCCTGATAATTTCACTGTAGATGTTGCCTCAAAATGGAGCAATATAAAATTCCAAGCTAAGACAATAGCAACTGCAAAAGAAAACTTTGAAATAATTGCTTGGCACTTAAAAGAGGCTGATGGCGTGCTTATAAATGACGAAACTGAATTTAAAGAAAACACAATAGTCTTTGCAGTTTCAAAACAAAAAGAGAAACCTCCAGTTGATTCTATCACAATCACAATAGAAGTAGATGAAGGCTACATATTCAAAGAAGTTCCTTGCAAAATAGAAGCCAAAAAGAAAGATGCTTGGGGTAGTATAAAAGAGAAGGCAGAAGCAAAAATTGAAATAAAGGATGATTATGAAAAGACTGGCTGGAAGCTAGGAGGTAAGGATGGAGGCTATTTAGGAGATGGCACAACGTTTAATGAAAACTGCATCGTCTATGCCACATCAAAAAAGAAAGGAGAGCCTGAGAAACCAAAAATTACTATTACTGTGAGAGGTGATGAAGGAATCGAAGTTGGCATGCCTAATAATTTCACTGTGGATGAGGGTTCAAAATGGGGTGGGATAAAGACCCAAGCTGAGGCAATAGCAAACGTAAAAGAAAACTTTGAAATAATTGAATGGCGTTTGAATGGAAAAACAGGCGAAATTTTAAATGATGGAAAGGAATTTAATACAAATGCTATAGTTTTTGTGGTTTCAAAACAAAAAGATAAACCTCCAGTTAATTCTATCACAATCACAATAGAAGCAGATGAAGGCTACATATTCAAGGAAGTTCCTTGCAAAATAGAGGTTAAAAAGAAAGATTCTTGGGGTAGCATAAAAGAAAAAGCAGAAGCAAAAATTACATTGAAAGAAGATTATGAAAAGACTGGCTGGAAGCTAGGTGGTAAGGATGGAGGCTATTTAGGAGATGGCACAACCTTCAATGAGAATGCAACCATTTATGCCACATCAAAAAAGAAAGGAGAGCCAGAGAAGCAAAAAATTATCATCACTGTGAGAGGTGATGAAGGGGTAAAACTTGGCACGCCTGATAATTTCATTTTAGATGCTGGCTCAAAATGGGGTGGTATAAAATCTCGAGCTGAGACAATAGCAACAGCAAAAGAAAACTTTGAAATAATTACTTGGCACTTAAACGACAAAAATGGTGAGCTTTTGAATGATGAAAAGGAATTTAATGCAAACACTATAGTATTTGCAGTTTCAAAAAGAAAGACTGCAGGCTATAAAGTGGAACACTTGCAAGAAAATATTGAAAATGAA